>DASVHB010000774.1:0-9472 GCA_036379195.1 Pirellulales bacterium | reverse complement strand
TCTGGAAGCCTATGCGTCGGCCTGGCGCGCGGCAACCGAGTCGGGCGATGAGCAGAAGTCGTCGCTGTGGCAAGATCGAGCGGCCGCCTTGGTTCGCCAGATCGATGCGCGCTACGGGCCTTATTGGAGTCGCCGGGCCGACATGCTGCTGGCCGCGGGCATCGCCCGTGGCGGCGGCAGCGACAACCTGACGGTGCTCGTGCGCGCGGCGGAAAGTTTCTATCGCAACGGTCAGATCGATCAGGCGCTGGCCGCCTACGATCGAGCCGTGGAACTGGCGGGCCAGGCCAAGCAGCCCGACGTCGCGTTTGAGCAAGCGTATACCGCGGCGGCCATCGAACAGCAGCGGGGCAATCGGCGGCAGGCGGCTGAGCGTTTTCGCCGCCTCGCCCTGTCGCTGCCTAGCCATCCCAAGGCGAGCGAAGCTCACTTGCTGGCCATTTACAACACCGCGCACGATACGGCGCCCGCGCGCACTCCGTCGCTGAGCACCGTAAGTTACCTGACGCTATTACAAGAGCACTTGCAGCACTGGCCGGCGGCCGCCACCGCGAACCAGGCCCGCATGTGGTTGGGCGGAGTCGAAGAGCATGACAAACAGTGGGCCGACGCGATTGCCGCTTACCGCGGCGTAACGCCCGACAGCGACCACGCGGTCGCGGCGGTCGAAGCGGCGGCGCGCAGCTATCAGCAATGGTTGAGCGAGCTAGCCCGGGCGGGCAAGCCCAATCGGGGCATTGCCACCGAAGCCGCCCGATATTTTGAAAGCATGGTGATGTCGCCGCGCGGCGATCTGCCAGAACGATGGAGCCAGACGCAGCGTGTGGCGGCCACGAGTGCGGCGACGCTGTGGTTGCAACATACCGACGATTATGACCAGGCCGAGCGGCTGCTGGCGGCGGCGTTAACCGAGGCTGACGACGCGCCGGCGGAATGGCGAACCGCCGCCCGGTCGTTACTGGTTTTCGCGGTGGCCGCGCAAGGTTGCCGCGATGAGGCCGCTAGGCAACTCGGCGAGCTGGCCGATGGCGCCCCAGAGCAACTGCTGCTGGTCATTGAAGGGCTGGGGCGGCTCGCCGGCAAGGCCGCTCCCACGGTGCGCCGCGAACTGGCCGAGCTGCAACTGCAGGCGGCTGCTCTCGTGCGAGCGAAAGGCGATGCGATCTCGAACCAGCAACGCCGGGCGCTCGACCTGGCGGTCGTCCGCGGGCTGGCGGCGGCGGGGCGCATGGACGAAGCCGTCAAATCCGCCAGGCAATTCGCCGCCGCTTCACCCCGCGATGGTGAAACTCAAGAGGAATACGCCCGCCTGCTGGTCGACGCGGCCGAGTGGCCGGAGGCTCTCTCGGCATGGCGGGCGATTCAACACAAATGCCGAGAAGGAAGCGATCGTTGGTTGCGGTCGATCTACTACCAGTCCCAGGCGATGGAACATCTCGGCAAGTCTGACGATGCCGCCCGCCTCATCAAGCTGACGGAGGCCCTGCATCCCGATCTCGGCGGCCCGGATCTGAAAACTCGATTTCACGAGTTGCTGAGGCGTTGCCTGCGATCGGCCAGCGCATCGCCTTGATGGCGCATGGGCCGGTCGGGGGGAATGTGTGGGCGCAGGAACGCGTCTGCGCCGCGAACCTTATGATGCTCTGTAGGGAACGCCCTCCGTGGCGTTCCGCGAGGGGTGGCGCGACGTCGATCCGCAGCACACGGAACGCCACGGAGGGCGTTCCCTACAGAGGTCCATTGCAAACCCGTTCCTGCGCCCGAATCCCTCGGCCCGGCACTTAACTCTGGCGGATCGCGCGCCGGGGCGTTACTCTGAAGCGGAGGACGATCTTCGGTCGTCCACCGAGCGCGGCCACCGTTTTTTCAGAGAGCTTGCCATGCGATTGTCTGCCGTCTTTGTGTTTCTTTGCCTGGTCCCAAGCGTATCGCCCGCCTGGTCCGCCGAATCGCAAGCCGCCCCAGCGGAACAGAAATCGGCCGGTCCAGCGCCCGCGGGACATTCATCGCATGGCGAGGTGTTTAACGAAGGCCCGCGACAAAAGGCCTATTTGATGGGCACGACGGGCAAGGTGTCGCTGAACATCACCACGCACTCGCCGGAGGCCCAAAAGTTCTTCGATCAGGGACTGGGGCAACTTCACGGCTTCTGGTACTTCGAAGCCGAACGCTCTTTTCGTCAAGCCGCGGCCCTAGATGCGGACTGCGCGATGGTCTATTGGGGCATGGCCATGGCCAACCGCGAAAATGAAAAACGAGGCAAGGCGTTCAGCGACGAAGCGGTCAAACGCAAGGCTCAGGCCAGCCCGCGCGAGGCCGCTTGGATTCAAGCGTTGGCCGACTTTTTCGCGCCCGGCGCCGACGGCAAGCCACGCAAGGGCCCCGATCGCTATCGCCAGTATGTGAAAGCGCTCGAACGCATCGTCCATGAGTATCCCGAAGAGATCGAAGCCAAGGCGTTTTTGGCTTTGCAAATCTGGCAGAACAGCAGTCATGGAGTCGCCATCAGCAGCCACGAGGCCGTGGCCGCACTGCTGCGCGAAGTCCACGCTGCCAATTCCATGCACCCCGCCCATCACTATGTCATCCACCTTTGGGACAGCGAAAAGCCCGAACGGGCGCTCAAATCGGCGGCGCTGTGCGGACAATCGGCGCCGGGCATCGCTCACATGTGGCACATGCCAGGACATACTTTCTCACGACTGAATCGCTATGCCGACGCCGCCTGGCAGCAAGAAGCATCGGCCCGCGTCGATCACGCTCACATGATGCGCGACTGCGTGCTGCCCGACCAGATTCACAACTATGCCCACAACAACGACTGGTTGGTCGAAAACCTGGCCTTCGCTGGCCGAGTGCGCGAAGCCATCGACCTGGCCAAAAACCTGGTCGAGCTGCCGCGCCATCCGCGCTTTAACACGCTGGGCGGATCAGGCAGCAGCCGTCTGGGCCGGCATCGGCTCTTTGAATTCCTCGCGCAGTATGAACTGTGGGATGAATTGATCGCCCTGAGCCAAACGCCGTATTTGGAGCGCACCGACATCGAAGACGAACAGGTGCGGCACCATCGCGCGGTCGGCGCCGCCTGGCTGGCCAAGGGAGACCTGACGCAAGCCAAGGCACACATCGCCGCCCTGCAAGAGATGGTGGCCAAGCTCAAAGACGAGCAAACAAAAGCGGCGAACGAAGCCGAAGGCAAGGCCCGCACCGAAAAGAAGCCCGACGACCAGGTGGCCAAAGCCAAAACCGACGCGGGCGGACGCTTCAACGGGAGAATCGAAAACATCGAGTCGGCCTTGCACGACCTGCATGGCCGCTGGGCACTCGCCGGCGGCGATATCGCCGGCGCCAACGACCATTTCGCCAAGGCCAAGGGCCTCGACAAAGAGTTTCTCTCCCGCGTCGCCTTGCAATCGCACGACAACGCCAAGGCCGAACAACTCGCTCGCGAAGCGGTCGATTCGGGCAAGGGCCGCGTTTATCCGCTCGCCAATTCCATTGAAGTGCTCGACCGTTGCGGCAAATCGGCGGAGGCCACCGAGGCATTTCGTAAACTGCAGACGATCTCCGGCACCATCGATATGCAGGCGCCCATCTTCGAGCGATTAACGGCCTTGGCGCCCAAGCTGGGACTGCCCGCCGAATGGCGTGCCGCCTACCAGCCCGCCGACGACGTGGGCGAGCGGCCTGATCTCGACACGTTGGGACCCTTCCGTTGGCGGCCTTCGCCCGCCCCCGATTGGACCCTGGCCGACGATCAGGGCCGGTCGGTCTCGCTATCGCAATTTCGCGGTCAGCCGGTCGTGGTCATTTTTTACCTCGGTTTTGGCTGTTTGCACTGCGTCGAGCAGTTGAAAGCGTTTGAGCCGATGGCCGACGAGTTCGCCGCCTCGGGCATTCGTCTGGTGGCCATCAGCAGCGACGACGCGGCGGCGCTGGCAAAGGCGCTTGAAAGCCGGCGGCAGCCGGGCGCGGTGGAATTGCCCATACCGCTGGCGGCCAACCCCGACCTGTCGGTCTTCAAGGCTTATCGCTCGTTCGATGATTTTGAGAATATGCCGCTGCACAGCACATTTTTGATCGACGGTCAGGGGCTGATTCGCTGGCAAGACATCAGCTACGAGCCGTTTACCGACGCCAAGTTTTTGCTGGGCGAATCGAAGCGGCTCTTGGCGTTGGAAGGCGCCGGCAACGGCCAGCAGCAAGCTGCGGCCCGATAAAACGAACACGAGGCAGCCAAATTAAAAGACGGCGCGATTACTGGGCGCGACACTGTCGCCTTTTGCGCCGCGAAAGTAGCGATTCTTTCTCGGAGCGAAAGGCGGCTTTGAGCGACTGCCGGCCTCGCTGACGCTTCGGGTTCATGCACGATCATTCACCCGTCGACGAGCGCTAGCCCGGATTATCATCAGCCCCCGAATTGTCCGAACGACGGTACTGTCACACCAACCCGAAGCGCAAGCGAGGCAGTTCGTTGCGCGTCCTCGCTTGCGCTTCGGGTTAGTGTGGGCTGATGAATAATCCGGGCTAGACGTGCAGCTCAACCACGTCCTTGTCTTGCAGCACGTAATCGCCCTTGGCGACCGTGGCGTCGTGAGCGCCATCATTCCAGACCTTGGCGAACTTGAGCTGTTCGACAAAGTCGCGATGGACCAACTCGGCCAGGTCTAGCAACGTACCGCCGCGGCGCAGCGTAAAAGGCCGGTCGAAATCGGCCGTCTTGGCGGTCGGCAACTTGGTGTAAACGCGCACCACGTCGAGCGCGCGATAAATCGCCCCGCGGAGTTCTTCGAGTCCCGCGCCCGACAACGCCGAAACCGGGTATTCATCAAAGTCGAGCGGGCAAAGCTCGTGCAGCAAAGCCAGCCGTTCCGCCGCGTCGGGCAAGTCGAGCTTGTTGGGCGTCAGCAGCGTGTGCGTATAGGAGATACCAACATCCTCGTCATCGAGCGACGAGCGTTTGGCCAATCGCGTCTTGGTGCCCCCCAGCCGGTCGAGCAGTTCTTGCAGTTGTTCGATGCCGTCGTCGTTGCCAAGATCGACGACCAGCACCGCCACGTCGGCCGAACGGATCAGGCCCTGCATGTAGGCATCCATGAAATCCTTGGTGATGGGCGGCAAGTCGATGAGCTGCACCGTCACATCTTCCCAGGGCATCATGCCCGGCTGCGGCGCGCGGGTGGTGAACGGATAATCGGCAATCTCGGGCGTGGCGCGGGTGAGCGAGGCCAGCAGTTGGCTTTTGCCGGCATTGGGTGCGCCGAGCAGCACGGCGGCGCCCGCCCCTTGCCGCGGAACGCGGACGCTGTGGCCCTTTTTTCCCGATTTGCGTTCGGCCTCGGCGTCTTTTTTGGCCCGGCTGATCTTTTGCTTAAGATCGGATTGCAGCTTTTCCGAAGCCTTGTGCTTCGGCATTTCGCGCAGCATGACTTCGAGCCACTTCAACTCCTCTTCGGAAGTGGCGGCGCGGCGATAGGCTTCTTCGGCCTTGAGGTATTGCGGAGTGAGGTTCGCGGCCACTAGTGCGAAACGATTTGCAGGTGCGGCAGCTTGCCGCGCAGTTGGCCGACGCCGGCTTCGGTGACGCGCGTGTCGGCGACGCTGAGCGAATGCAATTCCTTCAGGCTGGCCAGACTCTTCAAGCCCGCATCAGTAATCCGCGTGCCCTGCAGCGAGAGGGCGTCGAGCTGCTTCAGTGCTTGCAGGTGCGCCAGCCCTCGGTCGGTGACCTTGGTGCCTTGCAACGAGAGAGCTCGCAGATTGGACAGCTTGCCTATGGCCGCCAGCCCCTCGTCGCCGATGCGTGCGTCGGCCAGCGAGAGTATCTGCAGATGCTTCAGACTCTCCAGGTGTTGCAGGCCGGCGTCAGTGACGCGGGTATTGAAGAGATTGAGCTCAACCAGGTTTTTCAGCGGCTCGAGATGCGCGAGCGCCCGATCGCCCACGTGCGTATCGCCGAGATCGAGCACTTCCAGTTGCTCCAGAGCTTTGAGATGCTCCAGGCCGTCGCCCCGCACGCGCGTGTGCCGCAGGTCGAGATGCTGCAACAGATTCAAGCCGGCCAAATGCGCCAGTCCCTCGTCGGTGATTTCGTCGCCAGCCAGAATCAGCGTGTTCAGGTGCACCAAATCTGCGAGGTTTTTCAGCCCGTCGTCGGTGATTTGCGTGCCTACCAGCAATAGCTCTTCGAGACCTTTAAGCCCTCGCAGATGCACCAAACCTTCATCGCCAATCGTGGTCAAACCCAGATCGAGCAGCCGCAGGTTTTCGAGCTTGGCAAGCGGCGCCAAGCCGTCGTCGCTGATTTGCGTGTCGCTCAGATGCAGTTGTGTGAGCGACGTGAGCGATTCGATCGCTGCCAGCCCGTCGCTGTCTACCGGCGTAAACGCCAGGTCGAGCGTCTTCAGCTTATGAAGATCGGCCAGGTGCTTCAGTCCCGTGCCGGTTACTCCGGTGTGCTTGAGCGAAAGCGTCTCGAGGTTCTCCAGGCCGGCCAGATCGGCCAGGCCGTCGTCGCCGATGTGGGTGGCGCCGAGGTCGAGCATCTCCAGCGAGGTCAGGCCCTTCAGGTACGTCATCGATTCGTCGACCAGCCGCGTGCGGAACAGGTGCAACGTTTTCAGGTTCTTCAGTCCGGCGAGGCTCTCGAGGCCTTCTCCGGTAATCGCCGCGTCTGACAGGTGCAGATCTTCCAGATTCACCAGCGGCTTGAGGTATACCAGGCCCGCGTCGGTGATGCGCGTGTTGAAGAGCGTCAGCGTTTTCAGCTCGGTCAAACCGCTCAGGTTTTCGAGTCCCTCGTCGCCGACGTGGGTGCGGCCCAGGTCGAGCCGCTCGAGCGCGCTCAGCCCGCGCAGGTTTTTCAGACCCGCGTCGCTGACCTGCGTGCTCCACAGACCGAGTGCTCGCAAGGTGGTGACGCCTTTGATCGCTTGCAAATCGGCATCGGTCGCGGCGGTGTTGCTGAGATCGATTTTGACGATTTTGTCGGCTTGCTTGGGGTCGAACTCGACCGAGCCGCCGAGCTTGCGGACGTGAGCGGCCACCGCGTCGTTGCCTGCGGCGGGCGGCTTTTTGGCGGCGGGAGCGGCCCGTTTGGCCGAGGTTTGGGCGGCCGCAATCGGCACGGCGGTCAATAAAATGAAACCGGCAAGAACCAAGGGCGAACTTTTCATGATTTCCCCATAATGCGGACAATACCGAATCCGGGCCGTTCGTCGGCGCAGCTAGAATAGCTTGCGCCAACACGCGCCGCAAGCTTTGGCGGGCGCGGGCGGTATTCGCGGGTAGTTTTTAGGTTCGGAGTCTGTTCCCTACAGACCGCATTTCTGATGTCGGCCGCAAGCTCCGCACAGCCCTTGCCACCCGGCCCGATTGACTTGCGGCGGCGTCAACGTACTTAACACTAGGGGAAATTCAAGCGTTTTTGCGAGAAATCGTTCGTGGACCACTCTCATTGGCTGCTCCTGATCAGCGTGATCGTCCTGCTGGTCGATCTGGCGGCCGGCATTGCCCTGGGGTGGTGGATCCACGAAGTCAACAATGTGCGGGCCAATGTCTTCAACGCTCGGCACGCCATCGACGCCCTGCGTGATCTGCACGACCTGACGTGCGACGTGGCCGGCCGTGTCGGACAACACCTGACCCGCGTCGACGCCATCAGCCACGAGCTGGCCACGTTGCGGGCGGGCTGTTCGGGACCCAAAGACCGGGCCGTGGTCGATGCCGTCTCGCGGATCGTCGAGTTCAACGAAGAACTGACCCAAGAGCTGGCCAACGCCAAAATCAAGCTGGGCGATCAGGCAGATCTGATTGCCGCTCAGACCAAGGCGGCCATGGCCGATCTGTTGACCGGCCTGCCCAACCAGCGCGGCTTCGATGACGAGCTGCGCCGCCGCGTGGCTCAATGGCAGCAGCAAGAGACGCCCATTTCGGTGCTCATGGTCGATATCGACAATTTGCAAAAACTGCAGGCGGCTCACGGCGTCGAGGCGGCCAACGACGTGCTGCGCGGCGTGGCCGGCGTGCTCAACGAAACCATGCGGGCCATGGACCTGATCGCGCGGTATGGCGACAACCAGTTCGCCATTGGGTTGCCCGGCACTCACCTGACCGACGCCAAAAAAACGGCCGAGCGTCTGCGTTCGGCGTTGGCCGATCGCGAGTTTCACATCGGCGAAACGCCGGTCAAGATTACGGTCAGCGAAGGTGTGGCCGAAGCGCAGCCAGGCGACGATATGGGCACACTGCTGGAGCGCACGGCCCTGGCCCTGGCGGCCTCGCACGAGGCCGGCGGCAATTGCGGCTTTGCTCATGATGGCGACAAGTGCGAGGCGATTCCCGTCGAGCACGTCTCCAATGGGCTGCTGTTCACCCAGCAAGATCTGATGGCCTTGGCCAAACAACTGCAAGGAATGCCCGCCGATCCGCACACCGATCCGCTGACTGGTCTGCTAAACCGCCGCAGTTTCTTCGAGGGGCTGCGGCACCGCATCGCCGAGCACAACCTGGCCAATATGCCGTTGACCTTGGCGGTGATCGACCTCGACAACATGAAGGCCCTGAACCGCAACCACGGCAACCTGGTGGGCGACGTGGTGCTACGCACGGTGACGCAAATCATTCGCAGCGCCACGCGTGCGCACCTGGATATTGCCGCTCGCTACCACGAAGACAAACTGGCGGTGGTGCTGGTACACACCGAAGCGGCCGATGCTCTGCCGGTGGCCGAGCGCATCCGCAAAGCGATCGCCTCCTGCAAGCTCAAGGCCGAGGGCAACGAGGTGCACGTGACCGTGAGCATCGGCGTGGCGGAGCTGCCGCGTGGGGCCGACGCCGTGGCGTTGCTGAAGTCTGCCGAAGACGCGGTGCGCGTGGCCAAGGCGGCGGGCCGTAACCGCACCTATCTGCACGACGGCAAGCGTGCGGTGCCCGCCATCTCGCAAGCGGCGCCCCGTGAACCGGCGGGCGTTTGAGCATCCATAACATCCAAATCATCGAAGCGGATTTTGATCTGCCGTTACATCAGCGGCACATTCGCGAGCTGACCGCGGCTTACGCACTCGACCCGATGGGCAACGGCGGTCCGCTGCCGGAAGAGACGCTCGCGCGCCTGATTGACGGGCTGCGAGCGCATCCGACCACCGTGATTTTTCTCGCGTATGTCGGTCGAATGCCCGTCGGTATTGCAACCTGCTTCCGAGGATTTTCAACATTCGCAGCATGGCCTCTTTTGAACATTCATGACCTGGCGGTCGTGCCGGAATCGCGAGGACCGGGAATCGGGCCTAAGCTCTTGCAAGCGGTCGAACGAAAGGCCCGTGAACTTGGCTGGGGTGTAACCGGCGATCCGCCGGCCTAAGCGGCTAAGGCTAAGTCCAGCGGGGTGTAGTCACCGAGGAGTTCGCGATGGGGATGGAGGACGAGTTGTTCGCTGACGATGCGGTTGTGTCGGAGTTGATCCCAATAAGAC
>DASVHB010000773.1:0-10441 GCA_036379195.1 Pirellulales bacterium | reverse complement strand
CGGGCCGACGGCAGCATCGTTTACGACCGCTATAGCGCGTCGGCTGGCGACCCGCGGCTGCGCGACGCCCCGGAAGGCGAAATCGATCCGTACCTGAAAACCATCAGCTTTTGGAACGGCGATCGACCGTTGCTGGCCCTGCATTGCTATGCCACGCATCCGATGAGCTACTATGGCCGCGGCGGCGTGAGCGCCGATTTTGTCGGCCTCGCCCGGCGGCGCCGCGCAGCCGATGAGCCGAAAGTCAAGCAAATCTATGTCAGCGGCTGCAGCGGCGACGTGACGGCGGGTAAATATAATGACGGCACGCCGCTCATGCGGCAGGTCTTGGCCGACCGCATTCACCGCGCCATGCAAAAGGCTTGGGAAGCCACCGACCGCTCACCGCTGCGGCAGGTCGATTTTCGCTCGGCTACACTCGACCTGCCGTTTCATGAAGGCGCCGCATTTGCGCGCGAGACGATGCAGCAGACGCTTCAAGACGCCGCCGCCAGGCCGACCGATCGCATTCTGGCGGCAATGGGCTTAAGCAGCCTCGATCGCATCGAGCGCGGCGAAAAGATCGATCTGCCGTGCATCGACCTTGGCCCAGCACGAATCGTCGTGTTTCCGGGCGAAGCGTTTGTCGGTTACCAGTTGATGGCCCAGCGGCTGCTGCCCGAGACGTTTGTCATGTCGATCGGCTATGGCGAATGCTGGCCGGGTTACATTCCCACGCAGGTGGCGTTCGACGAGCGTTTCAATCACGATTGGCGGTGGGTGGGGCCTGGCTGCGAGAATCTCATCCGCGCGGCCCTGCAAACAGTTCTGCCGCGCGAATAACCGCGTCAAAACAGATCTGCGGCACAGAGTCGTCCATCGTGCAGGGCCGAGGCGACGAGCGCGGCGTTGCAACCCGCCGCGGCCAGCGAGAGCAAATCGTCGTGGCCGCGCACGCCTCCGCCCGAAACGATTTCCAGCGAGCTGTCGAGCCGGCGCAACTGGCGGCAAAGGGCTGCGGTAGGCACGCCGCGATCCATGCCGACTCCGCTCAGGTCGAGCACGATAAACCGGCGAACTCCCATCTGGTAAACCTGCGAGGCAATGTCTTCGGGCGGGCAGTGGCGCCAAGCGGGGTCGGCGACGAGCGGTACACCGCCACGCAGATCGAGACTGAAAACAAGTCGCCCTTCGACGGCACTTACCATGTCCGCCAGTGCGCCGCGATCGGCCAGCGATTCGGAGCCGGCCACCACCGCCGCCAGCGATTGCCCTCGATGGCTAAACTCGGCCAGCCGCCGCGCGCCCGCGACTGAAGTCAGACCGGCGTCGACCCACAAACTTAATCCGCATTCGATGAGTGTGCGATAAACCGGCCAGGCGGGATCGGCGCCGCCGATGGCGTCGAGATCGGCGAGGTAGGCTTCGCTCAGACCAAGCCGGCGAAATGATTGACCAACCGCATCCGGAGTTGGCTGGTCGCAGAGCAAACTGTGGATGGGGCGGTATTCGTCGCGCCGACCGCCCACGCCGCGCACCACCAACCCGCCCATGAGATCAACCACTGGCAACACGCGCATGGCAGCGATGGATGACTAAAGCCGCGGTTTTCCCTTGCTCGACGTGGCAAGCTGCCGCCGTTCCTCCTCGCTCATGATTTTCGCGCCGGGAGCCGGGGCGATGCTCGCGCCGCGGCGAGCCGAGTACACTTGAGTAAACTCGGCGCCGAGTAAAAAAATCTGCGCGGAGTAGTAAACCCAAAGCATCACCGCCACCAACGAGCCCGCCGCTCCGAACGTCGATGACAAACTTACCCGCGCCAAGTAGAACCCAATCAGCTCGCGGCCCATCAAGAACAGCACTGCGGTGACCATCGAACCTACCCACACGTCGCGCAGATGAATGCGCACGTCGGGCAGAATGATAAACACCACGGCGAACAGCACCGTGACCACGATCAGCGATACGATCCAGTTGACCACCACGGCCAGGTGAAACGAAACGGGTAGCCAGCGCTCGGCGGCCTCGCTCATGCCCGACAGAAACGCGCTTAACACGACCGACGCCAACAGCAAGCAGCCGACGCTGAACACCACCGCGAGTGAAAGCAGCCGGTCGCGAACGAGCACCCACCACACGTTGGCCGTGTCGACGACGCCCCAGACCGTGTTCAAGGCGTCTTTCAGCGCGACCACCGCGCCGGTGGCCCCGATCAGCACCATGGCCATGCTGAGCCAGGCGGCCAGGTTGCCGGAACGCGAAGTGTTCACGTTGTTGGTTACCTGCTGGATCGCCTGGGCCATTTCGGTGCCCACGATGGTGTCGAGTTGGTCGGCTAGCCGGTGTTGGGCGGCTTCTTCGCCATAGATCGAGGCGGCAAACGACACCGCAATCACCAGCACCGGGGCCAACGAGAACAGCGAGTAATAGGCCAACGCGGCGCCCAATCGGGGCACCCGGTCTTCTTGCCATTCGAGGAAGGTCTGCTTAACGATCGGCCACAAGTTTCGCATAGCAGGCAGTTTAGCTTTTCCGGGCCGCTCGTGGATGGTGTTTTTTGGCTGTCTGGCAAAACTTAAGCCCACGCGGCAGCCAAGCCGATACGTTCGATACGACCCACATTATCGGAACAATCCAAAAGGCAGACCCATGTTGAAATCTACGGGGGCATTCGCAGTCGGGCTCCGCGGAGGTCGTCGGCCTCGCGACGCGGCCATGGCCGTCGTGCTGGGACTGTTGGTCGGGGCCACCTGCGGCTGGAACTTCTCGTTTGGGCTGCTGCTGGTCATGGCCATGTGCCTGAACCTTCCGACGCGGCTGTTTGCCGCGGCATCGCTCGCCGGGTGGGCCTTGGCCTGCCTGGCAGGCGAGTTGACACGGTCGGCGGGCGTCGCGCTGCTCGACCAATTTCGACTGGGCTCCGCCGTCGCCGCGTTGGGCGATGGACCCTTCGTAGCCTTGCTCGGTTGGGATAGCTACCCGCTCGTCGGCGGCGTGGCGATGGCGCTGGCCATTGGCTTGCCCTTGGCGGCCTTCGCCGCGGGCGCGGTGGCGCATCGAAATCGCAAGTCAGACGAAGTCGATTCACCGCTGATCCGCCGCCGCGCTTTGCCCCTGGCGCTTGCCACCGCCGCGGCCCTGGTCGCGGCGCCCTGGTGGCTCGGCCCGCGCATGGCAAGCCGCGAACTGTTACGGCAATTCTCGCAATACAACACCGCCGAAGTCACGGCGGCTGAGACGCAGCTTTCGCTCTGGAACGGCAAATTCGTGATGCGCGACTTGCGCATTGCCGATCCGGCGCACCTCGATCGAGATCGGTTGCGCATCGGCAGAGTCGTTGGGCAACTCTCGCCGGGAGAGCTTCTGCGCGGGCGGCTGCACGTCGAGACGGTTTCGCTGGAGCATGTGCGCGCCGACGTCCCCCGTCGCGAGCTGGCTCGCGGCGCCGACGATCCGCCCGAGGCGGTCGAACCTGGCTCGCTCAATTTCGCAGACTCAGGCGATGAACGACGAATCGACCTCGGCGCCTATTTGGCAGATTGGCCCGTCGTGCGGCGCGATCTCGCCTGGTTGGAATGGCTGGTGTCCGGCGTCGAAGGGCTGGCCAGCGCAGAATCTGCCGACGCTTCAACCGCATGGGAGAATGCCGCCGCCCGCAGTGAGTTGGGCGCGCGAAGACCGCGCGTTTCGATTCGCCGGCTCGTCGCCTCCGATTTAGCCTCGGCCTGGCGCCTCGGTCGCAAATCGCTGCTGGAACTAAGCGAGCTGACCAGCGATCCACGCAGCACCAAACAGCAAACCTCGCTGCGACTGGTCGTACCACAATTCGCGGGCGAGTTGCACGTGCAGTTTCAATTGCGCGGCGAAACGCGCCGGCACACGGTGAAGTGCAGCGCCTATGAACTCAGCCTGGCCCAATTGACTTCAGCCAGCCCAGACTCCGCCGCCGAAAGCGCCGCCGCGGTCACCGGCGAGGGTTGGCTGAATCGCAGCCGGCTGGAGCTGCCGCTGCAGATTGAGATGCAGCCGCAGGACTTGCCGATGGAAGGCCCCGGCAAATTCGCCGGCATCGATCACGGCCAGTGGCGGCAAATTGTTTCACGCCTTCATCGGCTGCGCATTGAGGCCCTGCTGGGCGGCCCGTGGGCCGCGCCGAAGCTGACCATTGACGCCAGCCGGTTGCTCGATCAGGTCAAGCATCAGTTGCGCGCGTCGGGCGCGCACGAATTGGCGAAAGCGATGGACGATCAACTTACGCGGCCACGCGAACAGGCCGAAATTGTGCAAACCTCGGCGTCCGAAAGCGAGCCTCGCTCGCCGGGCGTTTGCGAACTGACCGATGAAGAATTTTCGCCGCGCGATTCGCGCGCTCAGGCGCCGTCGGTCACGGTCGCGCATCGTCGCAGCCTTGGCGGCGACGACCAGCCGCCGGTTTATCCCAACACGTCAACTCCCTACGCTCAGACAGAAGGCGACGCCTCGCTCATCGCCCACGAAGCCTCGCAGGGCGAGCTGCCGCCGGTGGAGCCTATCGCCACCCAAGCCACGCCACGATATGGGAGCGACACTCGAACGGCCACGCGGCTAGGGCCGGTGAATCTGTTTGTCGGCTCCGACCCGATCGAGCTTGCGCCACCCCCCGCAACCGACGCCACGCCCGTGGGCATCGATCGATCGCCGCCGGCCACGTCGCCGGCCTGGTCAAACGACGCGCCCGAAGAACGTGATGCCGCGTTCGCCGACCGACCCCGCACCGTGGTGCGGCACAGCTTCTTAGCGCGTTGGTCTGACATGCTGCGAGATCGTTTCCATCGGTCATCGCGCGTTCCCGAACCGGAACCGATCGACGATCTGACGCCGCCAGCCATGCCGCCCCCTTATTACGCCACCCCCGCCTTCGATGCGCCGCCGCTGGAGCCATCGTCGGACGAGCCGGGCATGCCCTCCACCGCCGCCAGCCAGCCCTGGTACAAGCGCGTGTGGCGTTAACCTGTGGCGTTCATGAAGCTCAATCGGCCCGCGCAAACACGTCGCGCGCGGCACGCGCGGCCACGTCCCACTTTTCGGCCGCCTGGTAAAAGTCGACTTCCATCGCGCGCACCGTGCGCGGCGTTTCCACCCGCAACTCCACTTCGACCTCGCTGCTGAGCGGAATCTGCGCGCTCGGCCCCTTGGCCAGCTCGACTTCGATCTCGGGCGTGAGCAAGTAGTCGACCAGCTTGCGCGCTTCTTGCGGATGCGGCGAGCCTTGAATGATGGCCAGCGTGTTGGGAATAAATAGCGTGCCCAGCCCATCGTCCTGCTGGTCGGGATAAACGATCGCGACAGGATGCCCCGCCTCAATTTCGCCTATGGCGTCGTCGGTGTCGGTCAGTCCAAACACGATTTGCCCCGACGATACGGCCTGAGCCACCTGCTTGTTGCCGGGAAACACTTGCACTTCGTTGGATTTTATGTCGTCCAACAACTGACGCGCTTTCTCATCGCCCAGATAGGCGAATAGGCAGGCGACGTGCGTGGCCGTCGTGCCAAACAGCGGCTTGGCCAGACCCCCCTTTGCCCGCCATTTCTCGTCGGCCAGGTCGTAAAGCGAGTTGGGCCGCTCGCCGTCGCCCACCATCTCGGTGTTTACCAACAACACACGGGCCCGAGCCGCGAATCCGTGCCAAGTGCCTTCCGGCGAGCGGAACAGCGGCGGATAGGCCGAGGCCATTTTCGGCTGGCATGCTTCGAGCAGCCCTTTCTGCTCGAGCCGCAGCGTGTTAAGAATCTCGTTGTTCCAAAACACGTCGCATCGCGGGCGACTGGCCTCGGCGATGATCTCTTGCGTCAGGCCCAGAGTTTTATTGGCTTCGACATCGAACTTGGCGCGGACCGGCACGCCGCTCTGCTCCTCGTAGCGTTGCAAGATGGGCTGCGAGAATTCTGAATCGAGCGCGGTGTAAACCACCACTTCGTTCGCGGTGCGCGTGGTACACCCCGCCGCCAGACTGACGGCCGCCGCGCCAAGAAGCCAAAAGTTGCGCATGAGCACCTCCGCAGATCGCTGTTCACAATGCCAGCGCTCACTATAAAGACCCGCGGCGGCATCGAACAGAGCCGGCGGCTGGTGATGGTGTCCTAACCCGCATTGCGCACTCGTTCACACCAACCCGAAGCGCAAGCGAGGATCGCCATTGAAGTTGCCTCGCTTGCGCGTCGGGTTAGTTTGGGGCGCGCTGTTCGGCGGCTCCGGGGAAACGTGCGCGATGCGGGCTAAGTCGCGTTGGTCCCCCTCATTAACCCGAAGCGTTAGCGCCGAAATGGCGTGATTTACCTCGCCAAGGCATCGCTCAGCGGCGACAGCGAGTCGATGGTTCCGGCGGCAATGCTCGACTCGAGCGCACCGATCGCCTCGATCAGCCCCTCGGCGACTTCCGGGCAGCGATCGGCCACGTCGTTCTGGTCCCAGCGATCGTCGGGCTTGGCATACAGCTCGGCCGACTTCCCACCGCCCTCAGCGGCCCTGGCCAGCCGCAGATGCCACGCGGGCGTGCGAATCGCACGTTCGCCATCGCTGCCGACGATCGGTATCCGGTCGCGCACCGTTTCCAGCTCTTCTCGCAGGATAGGCAGCAAGCTGCGTGCATAGATCGCTTGGCGGCTGCCGGCCAAGTTCAGATGTTCGGCCAGGGTAGGGACCAGATCGCACGGCTGCACCAGCGCCTGGCTACGTGCCGCGCCTTCGACGCCAGGTAGCCGCATGAGCCAGGGAATTTGCAACAGTTCGCTATAGAGTGCGTCATCGGGTGAACCGATCCGGCCGTTGCGACCAAGCGGAAACCCGCGCAACCCCGCCACAACCAATAACGTCTGATCGCGGAATGGCTGGCTTTCGAGAGCTTCCAGCAATCCACCCAGACAGGCGTCGATGAGCGAAACCTGCCCCGCATAAGCTTGACAGACGCCCCAGATCTCGTCGGGGTCTTCGTCGCCAACCAAACGATGGCAAGGAACCGTTGCGAGCCGCGGCGGTTCGGGTTCGTCGGGTTCGGCGTACTGCTGGCGGAAATCGTCGGGCGCATCCCAAGTAGCCTCCATTCCGCAACTGTGAATCCAAAAGAAAAACGGCGGCTTGGCGCTCGCCAAGCGTTCGGTCGCGGCGGCAAACAAGCTGGCGGCGCGCGTCTCGGAGGCGCCCCCGGCATGCCGCTCCGCCGATCGTGCAGCGGCTGCCTCAATCATCAGCAACTCGGCAAAGTGGCCGGCCAGAGAATGGCTGGCCACGCGTGCCTCATCGGTGATCAAGCATGTGGCAAAGCCTGCCGCGGCCAGGCGCTCAGCCAGTGTGGTCGGCGGCTCGCAATCGCCCTGTTCCAGCGCGTGCCTGCCCAGCCACCAGGTGTTGAACAGGTTTTCCAGTCGTGGGTGATCGATGATTGCCTGATCGAACACAATGCTCTCGGCGGCCAGGTGGTTGAAATGCGGCGTGGCCACCCAGGCGTTGCCATAACAGCCCAGATAGCCGGCATGCAACCGATCGATGCTAAGCACAACGATGTTCATTCACCGCTCGTCGTGCACGCCATGGCTGGAAACGTGCCATAGAAGCGTTTGATGTAGTTGCGATGCCACCGCTGCGGTTTGTGGGGCTGCCAGCCCCAGCGGGCCATCAGCCGGTCGGAGATACGCCAATTGACGGCATCGCAGACAATGGCGTCGGTCTGCTTCAGTCGGGCGATGTAATCGAGCACCTCCAACGCGCCGCGGAAGGTGGCCAAAGTAGCCGCCCGGGATGAGACGACAAATTTCAACGCCAGGAAACTCGGCAGAGCGCGTGGCTGGTTGTAAAACAGCCAGCAGCGATCGCCTTCGACAGCGCGATGAAAATAATCGCCCCACCACAGGTCCCAGGGCAGCGCCAACTTGGGCCACGGGCGCAGCGTCAGCCGCGCGAACCGCCCCTGTTGCGTCTCAACCACGCCATACTGGCTGCGCCGCACCAACGCCGCTTGCTCGGCATCAGAAAGATCGGTGATTGCGGTCAGCCAGGCCATATCTAAGCATACACCCAAAACCGGCGCGACTGCCCCCCAAAAAACAGAATGCGGCTGCTTAATGCAGCCGCATTCCAGAGAACGAGAATTGTAGGGGCGGTTGAGTGCCCGAGGCCCGCACCTCTGGCGGGGCCTGCCTAGTTTTTCACGAGCGTCGTATCAGGCTCGAACCGACCTTCGTAAGCCAAGCTGTTGATAAACTTGTTTCCCGCGATGAATTCATCGGGCGTAATCTGATCGATCAGCCTTCGTAGCACGTCGTGCAGATCGTCGGTAACCCGGCGAATCTCGCGATAATTCTGCGTGCCCAGCCCGGTGTTGTAGGGTCGGGCCGATCGTTCCGCGAACAAATATTCCACGGCCGCACGCTCGGTGGCAAACTCGTCGCGCTGCAGCACGTGCGGCCAACGGATCTGGCCCTGCTCCTGATCGAGTTGATCGGCCGTCAAACGATCGGGCAACCGCGATTTGTTGAAGCTGATCAACTGCTCCGGCGTGGGGGTCGGCACGCGGTTCTCCGCGCGATAGCTCGCGTTGAGTCGTCGAATGTCGAGATACGTCTGAGCGCCCAGTTTCTGGTTCTCGATCCAATGCTGGTAGGCGTTCTGGGCATACTCCGACCCGATGGCCGCGTTCAAGGCTGCTTGGCCAGCCGCCGCAGTCACCGCCGCAGTGCCGTACAGCGGATCGCCCTGCGCAGTCGATGCATAGAACGGCGTGAAAACACTTCCATTACCCACACCCACGCCATAACCACCGCCTCCGCCGCCGCCGCGACCGCCCCCCCAACCGCCCCAAGCGCCGCCCACCGGGATGCCGAAGAACTGGGCATTCGCCGAGCTTGTCGATACCAAAAGGGCAACCAGACCGACCATCACTGCAAAAACTCTCGTTCTCATCTCTCGTTCTCCTTCTAAGGAAAGGATTCTCATGTCTTGCGTCGGCTGTTCCGTCGCCGCGCGTCTGCGATCGTTTATTGAGCAAAGCAGGTGCCAATCGGGCCTGGCCGGCTGCAATCGATCGTAACCTCTTGATGCTTCGCCGCTTCGGGCCGCCGGCGCGTTTTTGACTCGGCCGGCAGAGGTGGCAAAACGCTCTATCGCGCCCCTGCGAATTGTCTCATGGTTAGACGCAATCCGCCGCACGTTGGTTCACGCACGAACGCCCTTAGCTTACTTTGGGCAAGCTACTCAAGCCAGCAAATTACAAAAAACTCAGCTAGCGCCGGCGCAACACGCTTTCTTCAGGTCGTTCGCCAATGGTGACATCCAGGGTCACTTCGCCGCCGCTACGGATGACCACCACTTTCACCGTGGTGCCCACGTCGCTGGCGGCGACTTGCAAGGGCAGCGACGTGCTATCGGTCACTTTTTGGCCATTCCAGGTGATGATGACGTCGAGCGGCTCTAATCCGGCTTTCGCGGCGGGCGAGTTGGGCAAGACCCCGGCCACCAGCGCACCGCGTGGCTCCTTGAGTCCTAGCCGCTTTACCAGCTCGGGATTCAGCTCTTGCAATTGTACGCCCAACCAGCCGCGCGACACCTTACCGTGTTCTTTCAACCGGTCGTAAACCTTGCGGACCACTTCGGTGGGAATGGCGAAGCTGATTCCTTGATACGCTTCGCCGACGATGGCCGTGGTGATGCCAACCAACTCGCCACGGATATTCACCAGCGGCCCGCCGCTATTGCCCGGGTTGACCGCCGCGTCGGTCTGCAAAAACGTCTGATAAATGTTGTCGCTGTTCACCCCGCCGCGTTGCTTGGCGCTGACAATGCCCGAAGTCACGGTGCGGTCGAGTCCATAGGGGTTTCCGACCGCCAGCACCCAATCGCCCACTTCCAGTTCTTCGCTGTCTCCCCAAGGCGCGGCCGAGAGATCGGCTGCTTGCAGCCGCAGCACCGCCAGATCGGTGAGCACGTCATAGCCAACCATCTGGATATGGTCGGCGTCGATGGTTCGCCCGTCGCTTAGCTTGACCTGCACCTCAGAGGCGTTGTGTACGACATGATAATTGGTGAGCACATAACCTTGGTCGGCATCGACAATGACGCCCGAACCTTGCCCCTGAGTACGGTAGAATCGTTTGCCTTGCGGATTGCCTTGCGGGAACTGAAAACCCCACTCGTCGAGCGAACGGGCTTGCCGCACTTCGATCGACTGCACGGTGTCGATATGCACCACGCTCGGCTCGATCCGTCTGGCCACCAGGCGGAAAGCCCTCGACGTGTCGGAGAGCGTCACCAGTTCGGCGTTCTGATCGAGCTCGGCGAGTTCGGCGGCGGCGGCTTCGGCTTTGGCACGCAATTGCCCGCGCGTCATCGAGTATTGCACGCGCTCGGCCAAACGTGGCAGCACCAGCGCCAGACAGAGCAGCGCCAGAATCCACAATAAGCGCGCGAGCCGCCGTTCCTGCGGGCGAGAGT
>DASVHB010000772.1:0-2876 GCA_036379195.1 Pirellulales bacterium | reverse complement strand
TTGGCGTCCGCTGCCTTCGGCGGCGGACGCCAAGCGGAAACGGAAGGGGATGTCGAGGCAACGCGTCTAGCGGTCAATCACCGCTCGACGGGGGCAAGCCCCGTCGTGGCGGAACAAAAACGGCACCACGCCCGATCCGTGACAACAATACATTTTGCGCAGCCCAGTCCCACCCTACCCGCTTTGAGTCAAGACAGGTGCTCACGCCGCCAGGTCGATCGGCCCGCTGGGGCAACGAAGCTGAAACAGCCCAAAGATCTCTTGCCGGGTCAGGCCGGTGTGCTTGTGCGGCTCGGTGTCGGAAAAGATGGTGTCGAAAATCTCCCGCTTTTCTTCGAGAATCTGGTTGATGCGCTCCTCGATCGTTCCCAAGGCCAGAAAGCGAGTGACCGTAACTGGCCCGGCGGCGCCGATACGATGCACTCGGTTGATCGCCTGGTCTTCGACCGCCGGATTCCACCAGCGATCGAACAAAAACACATAGCCGGCGAATTGCAAGTTAAGACCTACGCTGCCCGCCCCGTAGCTGATAAGCAGCAGCGGTCGGTCGCGGCTTTCTTTGAACTCGCGGATGACGTCGTCGCGCCGCCGCGAGGGCACGCCGCCGTGATAAGCCAACGGGCGAAACCGCCGCAGCCGCCGGCCCAGTTCATCGAGCGCCGTCACCCACTGGCTGAACACCAGCGCCTTCTGGCCGCTGGCCGCGATCTCTTCGAGGTCGGCCTCCAGCCGTTCGAGCTTGGCGCTGGCGCCCGTGGCCGGATCGAAATTGCAAATCTGTTTCAGCCGCAGCACCAGCTCAAACACGTGCTGGATGGTGGCCGCCTCGCCCAGGTTGGTCAGCCGCAGCACGCCTTCTTCCTCGGCCAGCCGGTACGTTTCGCGCTGTTCACTGGTCAGGCAGACATCGGCGTCGCGGAACATTTTGGGCGGCAATTCTGTCAGCACGCGGTCTTTCGTCCGCCGCAGCACATAGTCGCCGGCCAATTTGCCCATCCGCCGCGGCTTCATCTGCGAAGTCAGATAGCCGGGCGAGAGGAACTCGAAGATGCCCACCAGGTCTTCCGGACTGTTCTCGATCGGCGTGCCGGTGAGCGCCCAGTTGCGGCTGCGCGGAATCGAGCGGACGATCTGCGACGTGCTGCTGGCGCGGTTTTTAATTCGCTGCGATTCGTCAAGCACCACCAGGTCGAAGTGCATCTCAGGCGTGGTGAGCAGATCGCGATCGCGGTGCAGCAATTCGTAATTGGCGATCTTGACCGGCGCGTCGGCCAGTTGCCATTGCCAACGCCGTTTGGCGGGGTCGCCCTCGATGACGGTCAGCGGCAGCTCGGGAGACCAGAGCTGAAATTCGCGCTGCCAGTTGGTGACCAGCGGCTTGGGGCAGACCAGCAGCACGCGGCGCAGCTCGCCCGCGTGTACCAGCAAGCGGATGGCCGTGATGGCCTGCATGGTTTTTCCCAGGCCCATCTCGTCGGCCAGAATGGCGGCATGGCGCGGGTAAAGAAACGCCACGCCCTCGAGCTGATAATGGAACGGCTGAAACGGAAAGTGCAGCAGCGCCCGGCCAACGATGGTCTCCAGCGGCGGTTGCAACACGTAGTAAAGTCGGTCTTCGAGCTTAATGATGTCGCTCGGCGGCTTGATGCGCGTCGGCGGCTGGCCCAGGTTGGCCGGCGGTCCCGCGGCCGCGGGCATTGGCCGATCTGCCGGCGCCGCGGTCAGATCGCCCATCGTCGACGTAAGCGGAAAGACGAAGGTCGTACACTTGAGCCGCGGAGGGACCAGCGGCAACGAAACGACGCCGGGTGACGGCTGCTCGAGCCATTGTTTGGCGGCGAACAGCGGGCTGCTTGTCTCGCCGGCGCCATCGACGCGCAGATCGAGTGTCGCGGTCCATGTCGGCAAGGGCGACGATTCGGCGCGCCAGCTCCCGCTCAGTTCGATCGTGGCGGCCGTTCGACCGGCGACGGTCATCGGCTGCTCCGCTGCGCTTCGTCGATGGCCCCGCGGATGCGCTCGAACGGTTCCGACAGGTCGAAATGCTCCGCCACCGGTCGCAGCGCCTCGGCGACGCGCGCTTGGTCGTCGGCATGCGTCGCGGCGACCGCCAGCCGATTGGCGCCAAGCTGAAACATCGGCCGAACTGCCGCGTGGCCCGCGTCGAAGCGATGATGGACCGCGGCGATCGGCGCACTCGGCGGCTCGGTGTTTGTTTCCGCCGACGCAACTACCAGGGCCACCGGCGGCGCGACAAACTCGCGCACGCTGAGCACGGCTGCCAGATCGGTGCAAATGGCGAGTGGCAGCAGTTGGCTTTTGGCAATCAGGGCCTGGCCGATCTGCTCGCCATAAAGGTACGGCTCGAGCGTCGGCCCGTAGAGAATCTCTTGAGCGCGGTTGGGCTTGACCGGCGCGGTGCAATGGAACTCCAGCGGACGGCCACTGGTGTTCAGCACCAGGTAGCCGCCCAAGAATCCATGTTGCTCGTAGCGCACGACGGTCAAAAAACCAATTGCCGCCAGCGGCTTGGGATCGGTCGAACTCATGCCCCCCTCGGGCCTGGCTTGGCGCGGACGTGGTTCCATCAAAGCGGTCGAATCGGGCGAGCCAGTTGCTTTCCTTAGCATCGGGGTGCGGGCTTTGCCGACTTTAACGAGCTGCGCCATGAAATGCGGCGAATAGGCAAGCGCGCGAACCTGGGATATAGCCCTCAATGGTCCCTCAATGGTCGGGACTGACGCGTGATTGTGCTTGCAGCGCGCTGATGCAACAGAAAAATGGCCGAGTACGCTTCCACTTCTCTATTCGGGTCTGTTCGGGGCGCGAGCCAAGCAGCGAAGAGGAAGCGTACTCCGCCGATCGAGTGAAGGCGC
>DASVHB010000771.1:0-5323 GCA_036379195.1 Pirellulales bacterium | reverse complement strand
GTTGATCGACTCGTTTGGTTACGTGGGGCCGTTGTTCGCGCATCTGGGGGAAGGTTGCATTCATACCCGCACCAACTTCGACTTGACCTCGCGCGAAGGCATCGCCAAGTACCGGGCCTTCATGGAGGCGGCCGCCGAACTGGTGGTGCGCTTCGGCGGCTCGCTGTCGGGCGAGCACGGCGACGGCCGCTTCCGCTCGGAGCTGCTGGTCAAAATGTTCGGCGAAGATTTGATCGAAGCCTTCCGCGAATTCAAATATGCCTGGGATCCCGACAACCGCATGAACCCGGGCATCAAGGTTAACCCCGACCGGCTCGACCAGCACCTGCGGCTGGGTCCCGACTATGCCCCACCGCGCTTGCAGACGCACTTTCAATTTCCTGACGACGAGGGCGACTTCGCCTCGGCCACGGTGCGTTGCATCGGGCTGGGCGAGTGCCGCCGCGAAAAGATCGGTGTGATGTGCCCCAGCTATCAGGCCACGCGCGAAGAGATGCACTCGACTCGCGGGCGAGCGCGGCTGCTGTTCGAGATGCTGCAAGGCAACCCGGTGACCGGCGGCTGGCGCGATCCGCACGTGCGCGAGTCGCTCGATCTTTGTCTGGCCTGTAAAGGTTGCAAGAGCGAATGCCCGGCCAATGTCGATATGGCCACGTACAAAGCCGAGTTTCTTTCGCACTATTACGAGGGACGCATCCGTCCGCGGTCGGCGTATGCGATGGGACTGATCGCCTGGTGGGCGCGGCTGGGGTCGCTCGCTCCTGAGGCGGTCAACGCACTGACGCATACGCCTTTGCTCGGACGAGCGATCAAATGGCTGGGCGGCATTTCGCCGCGGCGAAAAGTGCCGCCCTTCGCGCCGCAAACGTTCAAAGAGTGGTTCCAAGCCCGCCCGCCGCAAAATGTCGGCCATGCGCCGATAATGCTTTGGCCCGATACGTTCACCAATCATTTTCATCCCGAGATCGCCAAAGCCGCCGTCGAAGTCTTAGAGCGGGCCGGTTACCAGGTGCTCGTGCCGGGGCCGGCGCTCTGCTGTGGAAGGCCGCTCTACGATTTTGGCATGTTGACCACCGCCAAGCAGTTCTTGCGCAAGATTCTGACGGCGCTCGCGCAGGAGATTCGCGATGGCGTGCCGCTCGTCGGGCTGGAGCCAAGCTGTGTGGCGGTGTTCCGCGACGAAATGCTGGGCCTCTTTCCGCACGACATCGATGCCCAGCGGCTGGCCAAGCAAACGTTTACGCTCGGCGAGTTCTTGGCCAACGCGCCCGGCTATCAGCCTCCGCCGCTACATCGCCGCGCGCTGGTTCACGGACATTGCCACCACAAGTCGATCATGCGAATGGGCGGCGAAGAAAAAATCATCCAGCAGATGGGCTTGGAGTACGGCAAAATCTTGGATTCGGGATGCTGCGGCATGGCCGGCTCGTTTGGCTTCGAGGCCGGGCATTACGACATCTCGATGAAGATCGGCGGGCAGCGGCTCTTTCCGGCGGTCGAAGAAGCGACCACCGACAAAATCATCATCGCCGACGGTTTCAGTTGCCGGCATCAGATCATGGAAGCCACCAATCGCCAGGCGATGCACCTGGCTCAGGTGCTCAAGATGGCGTACGACGCGGGGCCGAGCGGTCCGCCCGGCGGCTTTCCCGAGTTGCGTTATCCCGAGGCGCGTTTCGACGGTCCCGAGCGGATGAAAAAGACGCTCCGCACCGCGGCCATCGCCGGCGGCCTCTTGCTAGCCGGCGGCGCCGCGTTGGCATTTGCGCGGCGGCGCCGCTCGTAGGATAAGCGTCCTCGCTTGTCGATGACGCGGATCGTGCAAATGTGCGTAAGGCCGTAGGGTGGGCCGAGCGCAGCGAGTCCCACCTTCAGGCGGCAAACGGTGGGACTCGCAGCGCTCGGCCCACCTACCAAGTTCAAACAAGCTGGCGGCTCGTGCGCCTTGTCAAGGTTGTCTCGGCCAGAGAAACAGATATACCGCGATGCCGAAGAGCACGGCAATCAGCACCCAGCGCAAGACGTGTGGCAAGCGCGACCCAATCGAATCATCTGCTTTACGCTCCGCGGGCCAAACTCGGTCGACGCCGATGGCCAACGCCAGCGCAGCTAAGACAAACAAGCCCTGACACGCCTGGTAACCGTAATGAAACCGATAGAGCAACCATGTGGCCGCTCCCGCGGTGTGCCCTACGGTGACGGCCACGCTACTGGCCAGTGCCAGTGTCCGCGGCAACAGCAGGATCATCACGACGAAAACCAACATCCAGCCAAGAAACCCTACCAAAAACCCGAGCGGGTGGTACGCCAGCAAGTGTTGAAAGGTCGGCGATATCTCGTTTACGCTGGCGTAGTCGCCGGCCCAATACTCTGCCGATTGACCCACTAAGGTCAGCGTGGCATCCAAGCAGGCCGCGGCGGCGGGCGGAAGGCACAGGCCACAAAGTCTTCGAGAGAACGGTGTCATGCATCACCAGTGGTCAGGCGCGGAAGGCGGCATAAGTCATCACGGCGGTCGGCGCCGAGACGAGCAACGCAAATGCGAACGCGGCGGCCAGACGCCACCGACTGTATGAGCCGAGCCAGGTCAGGCCGGTGATGAGCACAAAGCTAGTTACTCCCATTGTCTTGAATTCAAGCGAATCGCTCACGCGCGCGTGCAACAGCCAGGCCGCCGGCAAAAAGCCCGGCAAGAGCGGCCAAAGCTTGAGCCAGAGTAAGCGATAGCTGGTCCAGGGGTAGTCGATGAGCAGAAGCCAACCAAAGGGAGTGTAAAGACCCAACAGCACCACGGCGAGTGAAAGTCCGAAACCCGACCGCTTTCTGGCACGAAGCAGGCACAGCCCGAGGCCGATTGCCGGAATCACAGGCGCCGGCACGGCGCAGATCACCGCGACCAGGGCAGCAACCCCCATAAGTTTCGCAAGTGTGAACTGAAACGGCGTCCGCGTCATGCAATGTCGGCAGTACCAGCGATACTTCGTGCCAGGTTTCGTGGCCGTTTCTTGCCGTCGCTCTCGGGAATGTATCTTACTGCCGCCCGCGCTCGGGGGACAATGGTGCCATGACGAATCGCAGTTCCCGGATCGCCGCGGACGGCGTTCCCTAATCGGTTTTGATAAACGGATGCCGCAAGCTCGGGATTACCGATTCCGCGTCCGCCGGGCGATTAGAGTCCGCGCGCTGCTCGAGCCCAGCGAAGAGCCGGCAGCGAAGCTCATCGAGCCGCTGGCGATGCTTCTGCCAGGCTTCGCCGAGTTCGGCCACGTCAAACCGGTCTGGCTCGACAAACAGCAGCGATGGCTGAGCCAGCTTGTATTCCAGAGCAAGATGTCTTAAGAGCTGGCGGTCGGAGCGACTCAGTTGATGCGTCCGGCAGAGCTCGCGAAACAGCGCTCGCGGATCGAGGCAACTGACTGCCCGTTCTTTACGCCCGACCAGCCGCGACACGCCCCACACGCTGACAAAAAACAGGCAGAAAATCAGCAGCGCGGACGTCAGGCCGCCCACATCGACTTGCGCCTGGCGCGATTGCATGCCACGCGCGATATTGCGGATGGCGTGCTGATCGGCCAACAGAGCGAGCAGGAGCTGAAGGCGTTCCATCAATATGCCGAACCCTGAACTCGCAACCCCGAACCCTCGTCTCTCGCCACGGCCAGCAGCTTTCCGATTTGTTCCAAGCTCTGCACCGCGGCCTCGCGGACGCTCGTGCTTTTGTCTTGCTCGGCTTCGTGCAATGCCTCGATCGCGGCGAGCGACCGGCACTGGGCCAGTGCCTTGGCCGCGCCCAACCGCACCAGGTGGTCTTCGTCATGCAGCACGAGTTTCACAACGTCTTCCTCGACTTGCGGCGCCAGGTGCATGGTTTCGGCCATTTGCAGCGCACGCATGCGGCGACGGCCGGAAGCCGCCGCCAGTTCTTCGCGCAACAGCGGCACGGTCTGCGGATCGATCTTACGCACCAGAACGCCGGTGCTGCTGCGCACCTGCTCTTCGAGCATGTCGAAGGCCGACAGATATCGCGCGAAGCTGAATTCAGAAAGGCTCTCGCGGGCCGCCTGCTGCACGATGGGCAGCGGGCTTTCCGTGCGCTCGATGAGCAGCGACACCGCGCCGGGAATCCCGCGTTCGCGCAACTGCGCCAGAGCGAGAGCCTGCACGTAGGGGTCTTCGTCGTCGAGCGCCTTCAGCGCGAGCTGATTGGCCTCGATGCCATGAAAGGCGGCCAAGGCCCGCACCGCGGCGCGGCGTCCGTCCGGCTTACCGTGCGACACCAGGTGCGAGATCGTCTGAAAGGCTTGCAGCCGGTTCATGCCCGACGCCGCCAGCAGCTCGATGGTGCTGTGCTGCGCGGCTTCGTCGAGTTCGTCGAGCAACGGGTTTCCTGGGCGGAGCCAGGCAAATTGGTCGATACGGGCCAGGCTGCGACGGACCGCGGGCGAGGGTTCGCTGCCGACGCGGCGCAAAAACGGCTCGACAAATTCGCGATCGTCGCGGTGGGCGATGGCTGTCAGCGGCGCCGAGGGCGTCTGCGGATCGTCGAGATAGCTCAATAGCAGCCGAATGATGCCCGGCTGACGGCTGCGCGTCAGCACTTCGATCACCGCCAGATAACTGACGTTGAGCGGATCGAGCAAGATCTGTTTGAGCGTGAGGTTGTCGCGGTTGGCTAGCAACAAGAACGCTTCGACCGGTTCCATGCGTCGGTGCCGAGCATAGCGCTTGACCGATTCCTCGAGCGTCTTGGTCAGGTGCCGCAGCATGGTCTGCGGGTCGCGGCGCGGGCGGAAATCGTGGGCGCCCGCCAGATCGTCGTAAAACAGCTCGGCCAACTTCAGCGTGGTCTCGGCGGCCAGCGGCGCGTTGGGATTGGTGTCGTCCTCCAATACGTTGATGAGGGTGGGCATCAGGTCATACTCGTGAAACCAGAGAATGGCCTGGCAGCTATTGGCGCACCAGCGCGCGTCGGCAGACAGCAAGGCGTCTCGCAGGGCCTGCGACATGGTGCCGCGATGCTCGTGGATAATCGCTCGCCAGCGGTCGTCGAGTTCGTGAATGCGGCGGATGACCTCGTGCTGGCCGACGAGGCTGCGCCGCTTGAGCAGCACCGCCAAGGCCCGCTCGGCCAGGTCGGGATGCGGCGAATCGAGCGCGGCGGCAAGCACTTGGGCCGCGGCCTCGTTTTCGGTCCGCGCCAGCAGTTGAAATGTCGTTTCGATGCCCTGGCCGGTCGTCACCGCATCGCTCCGAAAGCCGAGTAACCCACGTCTGATTCATCGACGCTTGGACAACAACCTCTGTAGGGAACGCCCTCTGTGGC
>DASVHB010000770.1:0-2827 GCA_036379195.1 Pirellulales bacterium | reverse complement strand
GCGCGTGGTGATTCTGGGGCTCGACGGCCTCGATCACGGTCTCACCCAGCGATGGCTCGACGAAGGGAAGCTGCCGCATCTGGCCGCCTTGCGAGCGAAAGGCTGCTTTCGCCCGCTCGCCAGCACCCTGCCGCCCATCTCGCCGGTGGCCTGGTCGTCGTTTCAGACCGGCGTGAATCCGGGCAAACACAATATCTTCGACTTCCTTACGCCCGACACGCGAACCTATCAGCCCAAGCTTAGCTCCGTCGAAATCCGCCCTCCGCGGCGAAACCTGCGGCTGGGCAAAATCTGCCTGCCGTTGGGCAAGGCCGACGTGCGGCTGTTGCGAAAAAGCAAGCCGTTCTGGAACGTGCTGAGCGAGTATGGCATTTTCAACTGCATCCTCCGCGTGCCCATCACGTTTCCCGCCGAAAAGCTGCGCGGCGTCCAGCTTTCGGCGATGTGCGTGCCCGACCTGCGGGGAACGCAAGGCATGTTCTCGCATTACACCACCCGCCCGCGAGACGAGGGCGAAAAGACGGGCGGCGAAGTTCACACTGTCGTCCGCCAAGGCAACAAGCTGCGCGGCGAATTGGTCGGCCCGCCCCATCCGCTCGATCCCGCTCGCGGACAGCTTAAGCTGCCGTTCAC
The DNA here is from genome assembly GCA_036379195.1 of Pirellulales bacterium. Lineage (GTDB taxonomy): Bacteria > Planctomycetota > Planctomycetia > Pirellulales > JAICIG01 > JAICLL01. The sequence continues at coordinate 2,194 of DASVHB010000770.1, read as the reverse complement.
CGTCACGATTCAAAATGACGGTCGCGCTATGTTGCGCATCGGCGGAACGAAGTACGACCTCGTGCCCGAGCAATATACCGACTGGGTGCAATTGCGTTTTCGCGTCGTGCCGGGCATGAACGTCTATGGCGTGTGCAAGTTTTTGTTGCTGCAAACCTCGCCGGAATTCGAGCTGTATGTGACGCCCATCAACATCGACCCCGAAAACCCGGCCATGCCCATCGGTTATCCGGCGGTCTATCCGGTCTACCTGGCCAAGCGGCAGGGCGCTTATGCCACGCTTGGATTGGCCGAAGACACCTGGGCCTTGAACGAGCACGTGCTGCGCGATGAACATTTTCTCAAGCAATGTGTCGATTTCGACCGCGAGCGCGAGGCGATGTTTTTCGACAGTCTCGACAAAGTGCGGCAGGGCGTGTGCGTCTGCGTGTTCGACGGCACCGACCGCATGCAGCACATGTTTTGGCGCTACCTGGACGACGCCCATCCCGCCCGGCCCAAGCAGGTGCCCGATGCATTCGCCCGGGTGATTGAAGATCTTTACCGCCGCATGGACGATCTGGTGGGCCGCACCGTGGCCAAATGCGCCGGCGATGGCACGTTGCTGATGGTTCTTTCCGACCACGGCTTCAACGCCTTCCGCCGCGGCATCGACCTGAACCGCTGGCTCGAGGAAAACGGCTACCTGGTGGTTGACGATCAGCGCCGCGGCGACGAGCATCTGGGCGGGGTCGATTGGTCGCGCACGCGGGCCTTTGCCCTGGGCCTGACCGGCATCTTTTTGAACATCAAAGACAAATACGCGCAGGGCATTGTTTCGGCGGACGGCGAGGCCGAGTCGTTACGGCAAGAGATTGCCCAGCGTCTGGGCGAACTGGTCGATCCGCAAACCGGCGCCAAGGCCGTGAAGCGGGCCTACATCGCCCAGCACGTCTACCGAGGTCCCTACAAAGACCAGGCGCCCGATGTGATCGTGGGTTACGAGCGGGGATATCGCGTCTCGTGGGAAGCGGCAATCGGACGGACGACGCGGGAAGTGTTTCACGACAACACCAAGGCCTGGAGCGGCGATCATTGTGTCGATCCTTCGGTAGTGCCCGGCGTGCTGTTTTGCGACCGCCCCATCGAGACCGAAAAGCCGCGGCTGCTGGACATTGGCCCCACGGTGCTCGATCTGTTCGGCATCGAGGTTCCCGAATATATGGACGGCAAGCCCCTGGAGGTGGGCGAGCCGCGAGCATGAATCACTGTGCCTCGACCAATGCTGCCCTGCCCCTGTACCCTGTCCTCGGTTCGCGGTACGCTAATAAAAATTCCACACGCATTCGGAGTCGCCTCGCATGGCTACCGCTGCTTCTACCTCAGCCCCCCACGCTAAAAAAATCCGTGCCCTGACGGCCGCCGCCTTCCGCACGCCCGAAAAATTCACTGAATTCTGCCGCAACGGCGGCCAGCCGTTGGGCGGCATTCTTGGCGGCGAGCAAGTGCCCGGTACGATGAACGCCACGTTCCAGACCATCGACCCTGGCTCGCAGGAAGTTCTGGCCACCGTCTGCGAAATGGGCGAAGCCGAAGTCGCACGGGCGGTCGAGGCGGCGCAACACGCCTTCGAGGGCAATGGCCGCACCGCCTGGCGCGACGTCGATGTCGAAGAGCGCATCGAGCTGGTCAACCGGCTGGTCGAGTTGTGCGACCGCGATCGCGACGTGTTGCTGGCCTGCGAGATCCGCGATGGCGGCAAGGTGTCGGAACTCGCGCAAGGCGACTTCACGCAGATCCGCGAGTGCGCCGAATACTTCAGCGGCGTCGCCCGCCGCATTCCGATGGGCGACGGTCCGGCCATGCAGGTGTCCGACACGGTGCGCGGTTTCAGCTACCGCGAGCCCTGGGGAGTCGTGGCCGGCATCATCCCCTGGAACTATCCAATTGTGCTGACCTCGTGGTTCATGTTCCCGGCGTTGCTTTCGGGCAACACCGTGCTCATCAAGCCGGCCGAAGACACGCCGCTGTCGGCCCTATACATCGGCAAACTGGCCGCAGAGGCGGGCTTTCCGCCGGGCGTCGTCAACGTGCTGCCCGGCCGCGGCGAGATCACCGGCCAGGCGATTGCCGAGCATCCCGGCGTGCGGTTCATTTCGTTCACCGGCTCGCCCGGCGTCGGGCAGGCGATTCTGCGCACCTGCGATCGCCACGG
>DASVHB010000769.1:0-11495 GCA_036379195.1 Pirellulales bacterium | reverse complement strand
TTTGGGGTTCGGGGTTCGGGGTTCGGGGTTCAGGAAGCAGGCACGCGCAAGCCAGCCTGTCACGGCAGGCGATTCTAAGGCCGATACCGGCGCGTGGCAATCGGCCCACATTTCGGGGATACTGGGAAGATGGATGTAGGCGTCCCTTAGGAATACAGCAGATGTTCGAATCCATTCAATTTCGCAACTTCAAAGTGCTGCGTGACGCCGTGCTACCGCTGCAACGGTTCACGCTGATTATCGGGCCAAATTCCAGTGGGAAGAGCACGGCCCTGGAAGGAATCCATCGGCTACGACAAATTGAGAATGTGGACATCACTACGATCCGATCCATCGGTGCGAACCGAACTGATGCGGTGGAAATCAAAGTCAAGTCTGTTGAAAGTCCAGGCGGCGAGGCATATGTACTTCGTTGGCAGCCGGATCGCGGGGCGACAAGCACTTTTGAGCCTGGAGGCACCTCCCAAGGTCGACAAGCGGCAATTGCCAACGCCGTGCGCAGCTTCCGCGTTTTTAACTTTGATCCCAGCGCAATCTGCCAGCCAGCCGGCCTCCAAGGCGAACTGGAAATGCGCCCAGGAGGGCAAGGGTTGGCAGCCCTGCTCGATCGATTGCGCGACGTCGATGCGGAGCGGTTTGAGGCTCTGTCAAGCGAGGTTTCACGCTGGTTCCCGGAGTTTGACCGCATCACCTTCGATGTTTTCGGCAACCAAAAAGGGTTTGCCCTGCGCATCCGACGTCAACAAGAATCAGTTCCCGCAGCAGCCCTCTCGGAGGGCACCCGCATTGGTATTGCGCTCCTCGCACTCGCGTACCTTCCCCGACCCCCTGCGCTCGTCGGCATCGAGGAGCCGGAAAAAGGTCTCCACCCTCGTCTGCTGCGGGAAGTATTTGATTCGCTTCACCGGCTCAGTCACCCCGAAAACTATGGGGAGAATCGAAATCCTGTCCAAGTGGTCGCAACATCACACTCTCCTTATTTCCTCGATCTCTTCAAAGACGTGCCCGAAGAGGTTGTTGTTGCCCAGAGGAATGGCGACGGTTCAGCTACCTTTTCGCCGCTGGTACGGGTTCCTCATTTGGTCGAAATCCTTGGCTCGGCGACCCTGGGCGAAGCGTGGTTTACCGGCGTTCTTGGTGGAGTGCCGGTCGCGCCATGAATGTAGCCATATTCACCGAGTCACCTATCGACGACGGTGTGCTGAGAGTTTTCGTTGACGGCTTGTTCGGCGTTCCAACCGAAGTTACACAGCTCCCGCTAGCATCGCGCGGATGGCCAGCAACGCTGCGTGCCCTGCCGACGGTTCTTAAGGCCGCGCATTTTAACTCGGTCGCCGAAGCCCTCGTCGTGTGTGCCGACTCAAACAGCCATGAAGTCCATACTTCGACGCATAAGAACCAGGCCCTTACACAGTGCCGACACTGCGTTCTTGAGGCGACAGTGGCGGAAACGCTCCGTATTTTGAAACCGACTCAACCGTGGCATCCCCTAAACGTCGCAATTGCGGTTCCATGCCCTTCCATTGAGGCTTGGCTGCTTTGTGGCAGGGATGCGAATTGTACCGAAGCAGCATGGATTCAGCGGCGCACCAAAATCGGAGCGCCCGGCGAGGTTCGCAGGCTCAAGAAAATTCTCTTCGGCTTCGACCCACCCTACCCGGGTCGGGTCGTTCAGCAAATTGCAGAAAGGCGCGCCGCTGAGTTGCTTCAGGATCTGCCAAAGCTCGAACAGGCTTTTCCGAGCAGTTTCGGGCTTCTCGCCGCCGCCGTGCGAAGTTGGCGGCCATCATGAAGCAGGTCGCCGTGTTCCGGTTGCAAATCGGCATTGGTATTGTCATCTTGGTAGCCATCTTCGCAAGTTGGTTGTTCTCGTACCGCCGTTCACGATCCCCAACCCCTAATCCCCAACCCCTAATCCCTTCTTCATGCCGCGCGTCCTCGTTAGTCCCGCAGTCATTAAAAACCAGCCCGGCCCCTATCGCGATGTGCTCGAGCAGGCCGGTTTGGAATTCGCCTATCCCAAGGCGAACCTCTCGGAGTCGATTGCCAATGCCGAAGTGCTGCTCGGTGAGCTTGCCGGCGTCTCGGCGGTGCTGGCCGGCAGTGAGCTGTACACCCGCGAAGTTCTGGAAAAAGCCCGGCTTCGGGTGATTGCTCGCATGGGCGTAGGGTACGACGCCATCGACGTGGCAGCCGCCAGCGAGATAGGCACGCTGGTCACCATCGTGCCGGGCACGAATCATCACTCGGTGGCCGAGCAGACGCTGGCGCTGCTGCTGGGCGTGTTCCGTGGTTTCCCGGGCCGCGATCGGGAAGTGCGCAGCGGCGCCTGGAAGCGCAAAGCGCTGCCGCGCTTGGCGGGTCGCACGCTAGGGTTGGTCGGGCTGGGACGCATTGGTCAGGCGGTGGTGCCGCGGGCGATTGGCTTGGGCTTGACCGTCATCGCCTACGATCCTTGGCCCAACGAGGCCTTTGCCCGCATGCACGACGTGCGATTGGTCTCGCTCGACGAACTGCTGCAAACCGCCGACATTGTCAGCTTGCACATGCCGTGCACGCCCGAAACCACGCGGCTGATCAATGCCCAGTCGCTGGCGCGAATGAAACGCGGCGCCGTGCTGATCAACACCGCCCGCGGCGGGCTGGTCGACGAAAACGCCCTGGCCGACTCGCTGGCCGGCGGGCACCTGATGGCCGCCGGGCTCGATGTGTTTCAAACCGAGCCACTGCCGCTCGATAGCCCGCTGTTGAAGCTCGACAACGTCTTATTATGTCCGCACATGGGCGGGCTCGACGAACAGAGCCTGCGCGACATGGCGGCGATGGCGGCCCAATGCATCGCCGATCTCTACCATGGCCGCTGGCCCGAGGGCTGCGTGGTGAACGAACAGTTGCGCAACGGCTGGAAGTGGTAGGTTACCCCTCTTCCGCGCGGCGGAGCTCGTCGGGCGACTCGGCAGAGGCGACTTCGAGAGTCTCCGCGGCCAGTGGCCGTTTGCGCGAGGTCGTACCGGGCACAATCTGCGGACTCGGCGAATTCTCTTCGATGATCTGCCGCAGCTCGTCGGCGTCGATCACCTCGCGCTCGATCAACCGCTTGGCCAGGCCGATCAGCGCCGGCTTGCGCGAACCTAAGATCGTGCGGACCTTCTCGATCGCCTCGTCGATGATCCGCTGCACTTCGCTGTCGATCTCACGGGCGGTGTGCTCGCTGTAGCTGCGCTCGCGCGGTAGATCGCCCGAACCGGCCAAAAACGGCGAACGGGCGCTCTCGCGAAAGTTAATTCGCCCCAGCCGGCTCATACCGTAGTCCATCACCATACTGCGGGCAATCTCGGTTGCCCGCTCCAGGTCGTTCTGGGCGCCGGTCGAGACGTCGTTGAAAATGATTTCTTCCGAGAGCGTGCCAGCCAGCAACACCTGAATGCGGCTCTCTAGTTCGGGTTGGGTCATCAGGTAACGGTCGCCCTCAGGACGCTGCATCATGTATCCCAGCGCCGCCAGGCCGCGCGGAATGATCGAAACCTTGTGTACGGGGTCGGTGTTCGGCAGGCTGTAGGCGACCAACGCATGGCCGCTTTCGTGGTACGCGACTCGCTGCTTTTCGTCTTCGTGCATGATGCGCTGCTTTTTTTCCAGGCCGGCGGTCACGCGTTCGACGCCTTCGTTGAATTCCTCCATGCCAACGGCCGATTTGCCTTTTCGGGCGGCCAGCAAAGCCGATTCATTGACCAGGTTGGCCAGATCGGCGCCGACAAAGCCCGAGGTGATGGCGGCCACTTCCTTCAGGTGTACGCTGCTATCAAGCTTGACGTTTTGCACGTGGACATCGAGGATTTTTTCGCGGCCTTTCACGTCGGGCCGATCGACCAGCACGTGCCGATCGAAACGACCGGGACGCAACAGCGCGGGATCGAGGGTTTCGGGCCGGTTGGTGGCGGCCAGCACAATGACGCCGCTGTTGGAATCGAAGCCATCCATCTCGACCAGCAACGCGTTGAGCGTCTGCTCGCGTTCGTCGTGCCCGCCCACGACGCTGGTGCCGCGCGTTTTACCCAGGGCGTCGAGCTCGTCGATGAAGATGATGCAGGGGGCTTTGGCCTCGGCCTGTTGGAACATGTCGCGCACGCGGGCGGCGCCGACGCCGACAAACATCTCGACAAAGTCGGAGCCTGAAAGGCTGAAGAACGGCACGCCCGCCTCGCCGGCGATGGCTTTGGCCAGCAGTGTCTTGCCGGTGCCTGGCGGGCCGACTAGCAGCACGCCCTTGGGAATGCGTCCGCCGAGCACCTGGTATTTTTCGGGGCTGCGGAGAAATTCGACCACCTCGCGCAGCTCATCCACCGCCTCGTCGATGCCCGCCACGTCTTCAAACGTGACGCCGATGTCTTCCTGGGCGTACATTTTGCCGCGGCTGCGGCCAAAGGCCATGGGGCTGCCGGCGCCGCCAAAGCGGCGCATCATAATCAAGACGAACAGTACCAGCAGGGCGGCGAACATCAGGCCCGGCAGATAATCTCGCCAGCCGCTGGGCGCGTAGTCGCCGGCGGCGGTGAAATGGTTGTCCTCGAGCAGCTTGGCCAGCCGCGGCGTGTCGAACTCGAAACCCCGCCGGCCGCAACGAAAAGCAAGGTGCTCGGGCGTGGCGCCCGGCTTCTGCGGACGTCGTTGGTCGCGGGTAATCTTGCCCGAGATCTCGGTCTGGCTGACCTTCAGATCGGTCGGATCGGAATACCAGATGACCAGGTCTTCGCCGCCGGGCCGCTCTTCGACCACCTCGATGTGGGGCGCTTCGGTGGTCGGCTCGCCGGGCTGGGCTTTGGCCTCGTTCGCACGCGGGTTGCCTTTTTTGATCAGCTCGATGAAATCGGTGTATTTAATGTCGATTTCTTGACCGCTGTTGAGCACGATGAAAATCAGCGTGGCGCAGATGCCAATAGCCAGCAGATAGCCAATCGCGTTGGCGCCGACGGGGGGAAGGCGTTTTTCCGGCGATTTTCGGCCCGATTCCGACGGTTTGCGGCCATTCTCGTTTTTGTTTTCCATTCGCCCGATGGTCCTAATGCCCAGTTGATGTCGATGCCTTTGCGCTCTGTAGGGAACGCCCTCTGTGGCGTTCCGGGAACTGCGAATCGGTGCCGATTTGCCCCTCGCGGAACGCCACAGAGGGCGTTCCCTACAGCACTCGCGCAGCTCCACCAGACATAGTATGCCCTACACTTGTGCGATACAACGCCGTGGCTGGCGGCCTGCGGGACCGGCGGCGCCGATTCTTCGCTTGTGGGGCGACGGCAATGCGGTTTAGAATGCCCCTGGCCGCCCGAACTTGAAGACTCACCAGCAATTAGCACACCGGAAGGCGGTCATGAACACTCTTCTGTCTACTGGCACGCAGCAGACCACCGGATCCGACCCGTTCCCCGTGACAACCCCGCAAGTCACGAACGTCGCTGTACTTGGCTCAACCGGCAGCATCGGCAAAAGCACGTTGGAAGTGATTGCGGCCTCGGGCGGCAAGCTGCGGGCGGTGGCTCTCTCGGCGCACGCCAGCCTGGCGGCCCTGGCCCAGCAGGCCATCGACGCGCAGCCGCGCTGGCTGATTGCCACCGATGCCGCCGCCGCACGGGCGCACGCTTGGCCGCGACTACCCACCGGCGTAGAATTGCTGGTCGGTTCGGAAGGTGTGGAAGCGACGGTTTCCCGGCCCGAAGTAGACATTGTGGTTTCGGCGATTGTCGGCAGCGCCGGCTTGCGCGGCACCTGGGCCGCGCTGGAGGCGGGTAAGACGGTCGCCCTGGCCAACAAAGAAACGCTGGTCATGGCCGGGCCGCTCGTCACCGATCTCGCTCGGCGACGCCGCGCGGCGCTGCTGCCGGTCGATAGCGAGCACAGCGCGGTCTTTCAGGCGTTGCAGGCGGGGCGGCGCAGCGAACTGCGGCGCATCGTGCTGACCGCCAGCGGAGGGCCGTTCCGCAATTACACACCCGATCAACTGGCCGGCGTCACGGTGGCCGACGCCCTGGCTCATCCCACGTGGAAGATGGGCCCGAAGATCACGGTCGATTCGGCCACGTTGATGAACAAGGCCCTGGAGATTATCGAGGCCCGCTGGCTGTTCGATCTGGCGGCCGACGAAATCGCCGTCGTCATCCATCCGCAGTCGATCGTCCATTCGATGGTCGAGTTTGTCGATGGCTCGGTGATTGCCCAACTCAGCCCGCCCGACATGAAGTTGCCGATACAATACGCCCTGACGTGGCCCGCGCGCACGCCGGGCGTGGCCGCCAAATTCGACTGGACACAGGCCAGCCGCTTGGAGTTTCTCCCCGCCGATCCCGAGCGCTTTCCAGCGTTGGGGCTGGGCATGGAGTGCGCTCGCCGCGGCGGCACCACCGGGGCGGTGCTCAACGCGGCCAACGAAGCGGCGGTGGCGGCGTTCTTAAACGGCGTGTTAAAGTTCAACCAAATCGTGCCGCTCTGCCGGAGCGTGCTCGAAGCACATCATTTCGATCCGCGCCCCACGCTCGACGAGCTGACAAAGCTCGACCGTTGGGCGCGTCAGGAGGTATCGCGTTGCATTGGCATCTGATCGCCGGCCTGGCCTGGTTCCTGGAGCCGGCCAATTGGCTGATTGTGTTGGAAGTGGCCGTCGGCATCGGCATGGTGATTTTCGTCCACGAGCTGGGGCACTTCGCCGTGGCCAAGGCCTGCGGAGTGAAGTGCGAAAAGTTCTACCTGGGCTTTGACATCGGCGGCTGGAAGCTCTGCAAATTTCAGTGGGGCGAAACCGAATACGGCATCGGCGTGCTGCCGCTGGGCGGCTATGTGAAGATGCTCGGCCAGGACGACAACCCCAGCCGCCAGCGCGAAGAAACCGAGCGGGCCAAGCTCAAGCCTTCGCCCGATGCGGCCAGCCCCGCGACGCGTCCCGCCGATCAGCCCGCCGTCGAGGAGGTGTTCGACCCGCGCAGTTATCTGGCCAAGAGTGTGCCGCAGCGCATGGCTATTATTTCCGCCGGCGTGATCATGAATGTGATCTTCGCGTTCGTGGCTTCGAGCATCGCCTTTGGCATGGGGGTCGAACAGATCGCCTGTGTCGTGGGGGGCGTGGTGCCCGGCGGTCCGGCGTGGAAATCGGGCATCGAAGCCGACGACCGCATTACACAAATGGGTTCGGAGAAGAACCCGATCTTCCGCGACATTCAAATGGGCGTGCCGCTGGCCGACGACATCGAGAGCGGTGTCGATTTTGTCATTCAGCGGAAGGGCCTTACCAAGCCGATCACCATCAACGTGGTGCCTGAGAAAAAGGGGTTGATTCACCAAATCGGTATGAAGAGCGCGCACCTGCGCGAATTGTCTGAGCCGGTGATCTCGCCACCTTATGCGCCATTGGCGTTGCTGAAGCCAGATTTGCGGCCCGGCGATGTGGTCGTGGCGGTCAATGGCGAGGCGGTCGCCGATGGCGCTGAACTCGATCAAGCGCTCGCGCGGCATCCGGGCAAGACGACGTTGACGGTCGAACGTGCCGACAAATCAGGAGCGAGTGAGCGCGTCGACGTCGAACTGCCGGCAGTCGCTACGATCACGCCGGGCGTGGTGATGCAGATGGGCGAGATTGCCGCCATTCGCCAAGGCAGCCCCGCCGACATCGCCGACGTGCGGAAGGGCGACCTCCTCGAAAAGATCGACGGCGAGTCGCCCGGAGACCCCTTGACGCTCGCCGCGCGGTTGGCGGCTCGGGCAGGCGAAACGGTACAGCTTACACTCCGCAGGGGCGATCAAGTGCTTAAGCGGGCCGTCGAGCTTAGCAAAGACGTGACGGACAATACCTTTCCTGCGCCCGACAGTCCGGTGGCGGTGCCCGTGCTGGGGATCGCCGTCACCGTCGGAAACACGATCGCAAGCATGGAGAGCGCGGCGGCCGCTCTCAAACCAGGCGACGAAGTCGTCAAGGCGGTGCTCCTGCCTCCCAGCGAAGAGACGCAGGCCGAGAAGTTTGGACTGAAAAAAGGCGAATTCCAATTGCGGCACGAAGTGAAGCTCGCGGGCAAGCAGCATTGGCCGTTTTTGGTCGACCAGATGCAAGTCGTGCTGCCGGGAACCAAGTTGGAGCTTACGCTCAGCGACGATCGCACGGCCACGCTCGAACTGGCGCCTGACACCGATCGACCCAACGCCGACCGCTCGTTGGTGTTTGAGCCGGTCACGGTATTGCAAAAGGCCGGCTCGCTGGGCGAAGCAGTGCGGCTGGGCGAGCGCGAAACGGCCTATTCGCTCTCGATCGTGTTTCGCTTTCTGCGAAAGATCTTCAGCGGGCAAGTGCCGATCACCGGCATGGGCGGCCCGGTGACCATCGCGCAGCAGGCGGGCATGGAAGCTTCGGCCGGCATGTCGAAGCTGCTGCTCTTTCTGGCCATGCTCAGCGCGAACCTGGCGGTGCTCAATTTCTTGCCGATTCCATTGCTCGACGGCGGGCACATGGTCTTTTTGGCCGCCGAAGGCGTGCGCGGCAAGCCCGTCAACGAGCAGGTGGTCGCCTGGTTCCAGTTCGCCGGGCTGTTTTTCCTGGCCGGGCTGATGCTGTTCGTCTTCCTGCTCGACGTGGGGTTGATCCCGCGCGGCTGAATCGTGTCGTTACAATAGTAATGGCCTTACTTAAGGCATTTACCAACCGACTCGCTCGATCGACTGTTGGGAACGCGATCGGCAAAGTTGTCCGCGTGGTGAAGGACGGTGCGAAAAAGCTAAGGAGCAAAGTCCGAGGCAAACGTCGGCATGTTCCAGAGAGGCTACCGAGCAAGAAACCCCTGGTTGGCCTTACGGTGCCCAGAAACCAAGCGAGCCGCCAATTCAGGCCCGATCTGAAACCTGGAACCTATGTCTATGTTCAAGATGCCGCTGGAATTGTTTACGTTGTGCCGAACGCCCCGGGCGCTCACCCGGGGGTTCTTGGCAACGGTCTTTCCGCCACTGGAGCAGGAGAAATCACGGTGGGGATCGATGGCGTGATCACGGAAGTCAACAATATTTCATACACGTTTCAATTTGGCGGTGGAACCTTAACGCAGGTGGTCGCGGCGTTAAAGGCAACAGGGGCGAGAATTGCGCCAAATGCGGTCAAGCCATTTGAACATTAGAAGAACCGATCCCCAATGAAGCAAAGTACCATCACTCTGGTAAAGGGCGAAAAGCGGGTTAGCCTTTCCCTGTCACTCGGCGAGGACTTAGCTACTCGAAAACTCGCGTACATCAAGGGCGGATTCGTCGGCGACATAAAACACCACAACAACGATCGCGTGCTTTGGGGGCCCAAAGAGTGGGAGATCGCGGTTTTGAGCGGTGCACGGTATGCTTTTCGAATCATGAATACATGTCACAAGCAAATCTTCATCCACAGCTTAGAAGGCGTCTTAGACGAAGAGGATGCCGAAGGCGTTTCCATCGCGTCCGCAATTGCAATTGTGAGCCTCTTAGGCGGTGATCGCTTGAGTGTTGCGACGGGCGAATGGCGTGAAATGCCCTGCTCGCCGAAAGTATTATCTGAAAACTCGTCACGGTGATCCGACCAAAACTGCCGCAGTTGGCCGCGAAGCCACTTGTCTCGGTCAAGCGACCCCCGGCGCTGCCTCAGTGATGGCCGCACCGGGGCATCGCCGCGATCAAGCTCTTTGCTGAAATTCGACGCCGATCAGCGCGGCTCTGCCCCAGCCACCGCGCCGCGGCGGAAAAAATCGGGGACGGCTTATTGCTCGCCGTGATCGATGCCAAGCTGTTCATAAACATGGCAGTGACCGCGCGCGCCACGATAGACGGCATACAGCCCGCCGCCGAGCAAGATCATGCTGGGCAGCGACAGCCGGGTCAGGCCATAGAGCGCCAAAGCGGTGCCGCCGACCACGCTGATCATTCGTTCCATCTCGCTCATATTCACGTGATCGCCGTGCGGCATCGAGAGCAATCCGTGCGATCCTGATTGATGTTCATACGAGGTTTGAGTGGCCATATCGGTTGCTCCTTCCACGGGGTAGTTCAGGCTTTCCAGCCCGGCATCGGTAATAAAACGTTGAATCGACGATCCGCCGCGCGTGTCACGAGGCTTGCTTGAATGTACTCAAAACGCTCGAAAAGGAAACGCGCGGCGCTGCGGCCCGCCGGGTCAAAACTCGCCGGCTCGGGCTGCGGTTCGTGTAGCATTCCGCGTGCCGTTTGTTCCGCGGAGATTCTCAGCGGCGCAGAGCCGCATGGAACCCGCGGCGACCGAAGCCGATTGACCGCGAATCTTACAGATCGGCATCTTTGAAACCGCCGGCCAGGCCCTGCATCCGTCACGTTCGTTGTAGGCAGACCGCCTGAGGAATTGTTGAAGGCTATATAAGAAATAGGGCTGCGAAATGGCCCACCCGTCTGGGGCTTTTGAACAAGGGGGCAACACGCGATGGGCGAGGGCGATCTGCCGCAGCATCTCGACTTGGAAGAAAACCGCCGCATCCTGATCATCGACGACAACGCCGATATCCACGGCGACTATCGTCAGGTTCTCGGCGCCACTACCTCGGCTGATCCGCTCCGCGCGGCCGAAGCCGCCTTGTTCGGCGAGCCGCCAGCCGCAGCCGCGCACCGGGTATCGTTCGAGTTGACTCACGCCATGCAAGGCCATGAGGGGCTCGAGCGACTCCGGTGCAACACCGACGCGGGCCGGCCGTTCGCACTGGCGTTTGTCGATATGCGAATGCCGCCAGGCTGGGACGGACTGACCACCATCCAGCATCTTTGGCAGGTCGACCCCCGCTTGCAAGTCGTGCTCTGCACCGCGTTCACCGACCACTCGTGGGAACAGATTTGCGAAGCCGCCGGGCCGGGCGATCGACTGCTGATTTTAAAAAAGCCATTCGATGTGGTCGAACTGCGGCAACTCGCCCTCAGCCTGACCACCAAGTGGAATCTCAGCCGCGCCGCCGCGCGAACTCAGCGCGAACTGGAAACCGCCGTCGAGCAGCGCACCGCTGAATTGCGGATGGCTAAGGAAACCGCCGACCGCGCCTCGCGCAGCAAAACCGATTTTCTAGCCAACGTCAGCCACGAAATCCGCACGCCCCTGACCGCCATCCTGGGCTTCACCAAGCTGCTCATCGACGGCAACGAGCAGCTTGCCACCGAGCAGCGCGGCGAGTATCTGCACGTCATCCGCGGCAGCGCCGAGCACCAATTGGCACTGATCAACGACCTCTTGGACTTGTCGAAGGTCGAGGCCGGGCAGATGTGCATCCATCGCGTGGCTTGCTCGCCGCAAGAGATTGTGGCCGATGTGCTGCGGACGCTCTCAGCGCGTGCGGCGGAAAAACGGCTCTCGCTCGTGAGCGAGTGGCGCGGCCCGCCTGTCGAGAGCATTTTCACCGATCCCTCGCGGTTCCGCCAACTGTTGCTCAACCTGGCCGCCAACGCGGTCAAGTTCACCGAGACCGGCCAAGTGAAGCTCGTTTGCCAGGCGGTCT
>DASVHB010000768.1:0-7199 GCA_036379195.1 Pirellulales bacterium | reverse complement strand
CTATCTTTCCAGAAAGCAGGACGATCTCTAAAGCTGGTGGCAGACCAAGGCAAGCCGGCTAAAGCCGGCTCAGGTCCGGAACGTCCCCCGCCCTGCGACCCCATAGAAATGCGCTGCGACTTGTGTAGAACAACGAGGGCTATCGCCCACGGCTAAACTCCGCGCACCGCTCCGCGGTGGACACTTGAAAAGCGCAACATCAAAAAGCGTAAGCGAGGTTAAAGTCGGGTTCTCGTCCTCGCTTACGCTTCGGGTTGGTTTGGGCGGGCGCGCGGGTTAGGCGGAATGGCGTCCAGCGTCGGCGGCGCCCTGGGCTATGGAATGGCGCCGCTTCGCGGCTACGGCGGCCTTCCGCCTTATCCATCTTTCCATTATGCAGGACCGTCTCTCAAGCTGGCGGTAAAGACGGAAAGCCCGGCCAAAGCCGGCTTATCAAAATCGATTCCAGCGGTTCGCCCAGATGTGTGGAACAAACCGCAGGGCCAAACGCAGTTGCCGCGTGCTACGCTTGTGCGGGCAATGATCCGGGAATCTGACCGAGAAGATGTCGATGGACGCGAGCGCCGCCTGGCGGCAATTCTTTCAGAACTGGCCCGAGGGGGCGCCCACGCGCGGGGTGCTCGTCACGCGCGACGGCGAGCAGCTTCTGTTCGACGGCCTGATGGTCAGCGACAGCATGTTGCTGATCGAACGCAAAACGCCCGACACCACCGGCGCCCGCAAGGTGCTGCTGGCCTACGAAGATGTCGCCGCCCTGAAGTTTGTCGACGTGGTGAAAGCCAAGACCTTCGAGTCGGCGGGGTTCGCCGGCAAGATCAAGGATTGACGGCTACTCCGTCTTCACCTGCACGTTGCCGGCGGCGGCGATCGAAAGCGCCAGCCCCCCGGGGCCTTGGTGGTTCTCAACCTTGATGACAATCGTGTTTCGCCCGCCGCGCAAATGCACGTTCAGGCGGTCGTCGGCCTGGCCCACCGCCCGGCTGCCGCGATATTTGTGAATCAGTTGGCCGTTGAGCCAGACGTTGCAACTATCGTCGCTGCCCAAGAGAAGCTGCGCGTCCTGGTCTGAGTCGCTCTCGGCGAACACCAGAAAGTAATTGGTCACGCCTTCCGCCGGCAGGTTGCGGCGATGGGCATATTCGACCTGGTCTACCGCCGCGAAGCCCAGCGCGGTGTTCGCCTCGACCAGCTCCCAATGACAGGGCTTGCCGTCGGCACCAGCGTATTGGGCATTCAAGTCGGGCTGCTGCAAGTTTTTCTCGGGATCAAAGTCATGATCGATGCCCTGCTGTCCCGGCTGGCGGAACGGTCCCAGCAGGCGGAACCGCGTCACCGGCAACACCCCCTCCTTGAGCGAGGTGAGATACGCCAGCAGGTCGGCGGCATCCTGGGCCGTGACGTCGCGCAAAACCAGCTCGGGCATGATCGACTTGGTCTGGGCCTCGAGCGCGGCCACATCGCCAGCGGCAATGTGAATGAGCTGACCCTTGGCGTCTTTCAACACCAGGCGGTCGTCGTTCTTTTCGACGACAAACCCGACATATACCTGGCCCTGCTCCGTTTCCACCAGGTAGGGCACATACTCTGGCGCGATGGCTTTGGAAGGATCGAGGATGGTTTCCAGCAGCGTGGCTCGTTCGTATTTTTTGCCGATCTGGCTCAGGTCGGGACCGACCGCTCCGCCCACATTGCCCACGCGGTGGCAGGCTTTGCACTGGGCCGCCGTGCTTTGCGAAAAGATCTGCTCGCCGCGCTGCGCATCGCCCCGCAGGGCCAGAATTTCGGCCGGCTTGATGGCCGCGCCGAGTCGCTGGGCGCGCTGGTCTGCGGGGATAAACTTTTCGTAGAGCACGCGGATATTCGAATCGGGGTGGTGAGCCGCTTTGGCGATCGCCTGGGCGCGCAGCTCATCGGACAGCAGCTTCGCGTCGATCCACCGCAGCAACACCAACGCCCCCGCGCCCGAATCGATCAGGCGATCGACCGTTTGCTGCTTAACGTCGGCCGGTGTATCCGGGCCTGTGAGCACTTGCTTCACTGCGGGCCAGGCTTGCAGCTCGACCAGAGCCGCCAGGGCCGCTTGCCGCAAGCTCGCCTGGTTGGATCGGAGCAGCTTTTCAAACGTTTGCGAGGCGCCATCGGCCCGCAACGCCGCCGCCACTTCGATGGCTTTTTGCCGCGCTTCGACAGTCGCCTGATCGTTGGCGGCCAAGACGAGCACGTCGCCGCCAAACTGAACCAGATGGTCGTCGCCCACCAGCCGCAAGGCCGCAAGCTGCCAGGCGGGTTCATCCAACAGCTTACGCACGGCCGCCGCCAACTCGGGACGGTCCCGCAGCGATTTCCAATTGCCCGACAGGTTGCTGGCCAGCAGATTTAGCGCCAGGCCGCGCAGGTCGCCGGCGGTGCGACCGTCGCCGATCAGCTTGATCACGGCAATACCGGCTTCGCTCGACGTGCTGCCGCCAAGCTGCTTAACGAGCGTGGCTCGGGCGGTCTCGTCCAGATTGCTGGCGGCCAGGCCGCGAGCGAGCAAGTCGGTTGCTCGTTTGGCGTCGAGCACCTGCAGCAGTTGGATTTTGTCGAGCGACGCCTTGCCGGCCGCTTCCAGCGCGGCGTAAAGCTCGGCCTTGTGCTGGCCGGCGGCGATATGAATCGCTTCCAGTTGATAGCGATCTTGGCCATCATACGCCGCGGCCAGTTGAACCAGCGCCGCTTCGGCCTTCGGGCCGCTGAGCTTGGGCAGCGCCAACAGCACCTCGCGGCGGACTTCGTCGGCAGGATCGCCCGCCATCGCCAGCAGGGCGTCGGCGTGTTCGGCGCCGTGACGCCGCAGAATGCGCACGGCCAGCGCCCGCATCGCGACCTCTGAGCTTTGCAATTGGTCGGTCACCAGCTTGCGAGCGTCGCCGCCGATACGGTCGAGCACCCACAATGCTCGTGCCCGGTAGTTGGGTTCCGCATCGTCGAGCAGGGCTTTCAGCGCCGGCACGGCGGCTTGCCCCTCGGCCAGCAACCGCTCGCGGGCCAAATACTGCGTGGCAAGATTCGGGTTTTTCAGCCCCTCGATGGCGTCGGGCAGATTGGCATACGGCCCGGGCTTGCCAAGACGCCGCGGCTTATTGCCCGAGGGACGCAGCAAAAAGATACGCCCGCGCTCAGGATCGTTATAAGCATGCCCGCCCACGCCGCCATCGTACCAATCCGAAAGATAAAGACTTCCATCGGGGGCGGCGCAAACATCGTCGGGGCGAAAGTAGTTGTCGCCATCGCTGGTAATCAACACGCGGCTGGTGGCCTTCATGCCGTAGCCAGCGGGCTGGTGCCGATAGATGCGCACTTCGCGCGGGCCGGGGTCGCAGTGCAAGGGAGCGTTTTTGTATTCCGGGCCGAAAGCGTCGCCCTCGTAAAAGCAGATGCCGCAGGGCGAGCCGAAGCCGGTCACCAGCGTCGCCGGCACAAAGCCCGGCACGTGCCCGCGAAAATGCCAGTGCTCGCCGAAGGGCGTTCCCGGCGGGGCCTTCTGCGGCGGGTGGCCGAACCAGCCGTAGTCGCCCCCGTCCATCAGCCAGCAGATGCGAGCGCTAAAATTGCCGTCGTTGTCGTTGTCGCTGCAAAACGATTCGCCGAACGAGCTGACGCACAGCTCATAGGGATTGCGAAAATTGACCGCCACCGTTTCGAGTTTGCTGCCATCAAGCTCGCCCCGCAACATGGCCCCCCATTGAAACTTGATGTGCGAGCCGTCGGCGCCCGTCACGTCGAAGCCCGTGTCGCCGTGGCTCATCCACCATTTGTGGTCTGGTCCCAGCACCAGGCTGTGCGCGCCGTGGTCGTGGTTGTGGCCGCCGAAGCCGGTGAGCAACTTGCGGGGCGGGCCGTCGGCCACCAGGTCGCCATTTTTGTCTTCATACACCCACAGGTCGGGGCTGGTGGCCACATACACTTTGTCGCCGGCCACGCAGACGCTCATTGGGCAAAACAGCCCTTCGGCGAAGGTGGTCGCTCGGTCAGCTCGCCCGTCGCCATCGGTATCTTCAAGCACCTTGAGCTTGTCGGCCGGCGGGTTTTTTGCCCGCCCGCGATACCATTGGATCTCGGCCACCCAAACGCGGCCGTGCGTGTCGACATCGATGGCCGATGGGTTGGTGATCATCGGCTCTGAGGCGAAGAGCGTCGCCTCGAAACCCGGCGGCACGCGTAGCGACTGCAGCTCTTCTTCGGCCGAACGCTGAGCCGCGGCGCGACCGGCATCGATCGAGAAAACCAGAATGAACAGTAGGGGGCAAGCGTATCTTGAAAAACTCATGCGTCGGTTACCGGGCGGGGAATAGGGGCGGGCTGTTATCTATCGTAGCACACGAGAATCTCGCCTAAAATACACCGATGCCGATCCGCGTTTCGAACATCCAATTGAGCGTCGACGAGCCGGAGCTGTTGCTGCCCGAGCGTCTGGCCGGGGCGCTGGAAATCCGCGCGGCCGACATCCGCCGCTGGCGTATTTTGCGTAAGAGCCTCGATACGCGCGATAAGGCCGACCTGAAATTTGTGTATACGGCCGAGGTGGCGGTGGGCGACGACGAGCCGCGGCTGGTGGCGCGAGCGGGCCGTCGGCGTTCGCCGGTGGCGGTCGAGCTGTACGATGAGCCGCGCTTCATGTTGCCCCCGCCCGGTGACGAGCCGTTGCCCGAGCGGCCGGTGATTGTGGGTTCGGGGCCCGCGGGGCTGGCCGCCGCCTGCTTTCTGGCCGAGAGCGGCTATCGTCCCTTGGTGCTCGAGCGGGGCCGTCCGGTGCGCGAGCGGATTGCCGACGTGGCCGCCTTCGACGCCGGCGGACCGCACGACCCCGAAAGCAATTACTTGTTTGGCGAAGGAGGCGCCGGCACTTTCAGCGATGGCAAGCTCACTTGCCGCTCGTCGGGACCCGAAGTCCGGCGGGTGTTGGAACTGTTCGCCGAATGCAAGGGCAAGCCTTCCATCGTCTACGACGCCCGACCGCACCTGGGCAGCAACCGATTGCCGGCCGTGGTCAAGGCGCTGCGGCGAAAGATTCTGGCCTCGGGCGGTGAGCTGCGGTTCGGCTGCCGGGTGGAAGATGTCGATCTGGCCGCTGGCCGGTTGCGGGGCTTGCACACTTCGTCGGGCTATCTGCCGGCTTCGGTGGTGGTGTTGGCCATCGGCCACAGTGCGCGCGACACTTACGAAATGCTGTTTGCCCGCGGGGTGCCGATCGTTCCCAAGGCGTTTCAATTCGGCGTGCGCATCGAGCAGCCGCAGGAGCAGGTCAATCGTGCGCAGTATGGACCCGCTCGCTTGGAAGAAACGCTGGGAGCGGCTGATTACAGTCTGGTGGCGCGGGGCCGGGCTCACCTGTTTAGCTTCTGCATGTGCGCCGGCGGTCAGGTGATTCCCAGCGTTTCGGAGGCCGGGTATTTTTGCACCAACGGCATGAGCCTGTCGCGCCGCGCGTCGCCCTTTGCCAACAGCGGTTTGATGGTTACGCTCGAACCGGCCGATTTTGGCTCGAGCCATCCGCTAGCCGGCATGCACTTGCAGCGCAAATATGAGGCGCTGGCCTATGGATTGGGCGGCGACGATTATCTCTGCCCGATCCAGATGGCCGCCGATTTCCTGGCGCGGCGCACGACCCCCCGCAAACCCCCGTCGAGTTACACGCGCGGAGTGGCGCTGGCCGAAATCTCGTCGCTCGTTCCGCCCCAGGCGGGTGCGGCGCTGGCCGAGGGACTGCCGATTTTGGATCGCCGTTGGCGGGGGCGATTTTTACAAAACGCCACGCTGGCCGGGCCCGAGGCCCGCGGCAGCTCGCCGGTGCGGTTCTCGCGCCATCCACGCACGCTGGAGAGCACCGGCGTGGCGGGCTTGTATCCGATCGGCGAAGGGGCCGGCTACGCCGGCGGCATCGTTAGCGCAGCCCTCGACGGCCTGCGCGCCGCCCAAGCCATCATTGCCCGCTATGCTCCGCTTGGGTAGTGCGACATGCCCAGTCAGCCCAATCACGCTGCCGCTGGTGCCGCGCCGGCCTGAGTCGGCGTCCTCGCTTGCCGCAGCAGAACTTGTATTTCTTGCCACTATTGCAGGGCACGGCAATCGCATGTTATTTCTCGACAAAACTGAGGAGGATTCGCTCCAGCACGTCGGTCGACAGGCACGCGCGGTAGCGTTTGCCTCGCAGACTCTCTTTGGACGAAGTGTCCGATCGAAAAAAGGTTCCAGCGAGACTGAAAAGGAACACTTATCGCACCTAATCTTCGCTAATCGGACGGGGAGGCCGTCGCTATTCCGATTAGTGTAGATCAGCGTCGATTAGTGTTCCTGTCTTCCAGTGTTCGCGTTTCCGCGCTGACCCTACCTGTCGTCATGGCGGCACCGCGCGCACGCGCGGGCCGAAACGATGCACGGCCGGTTACCCGCCGCATGTACTGGCGCTGTTGCCCGAGATTCGGCAGATTGACGACCTCCAGATTCTGCGAGAAATCCTCCGGGCAGCCAAGCGAGCGGAAGCTCCGGAAACCATCCGCCGGCTCTGGGCCAAACCTTGAGCGACGCTTGCCCAAGCGCATGGGGGCGGCGGACGCTGCGCGCACTACTGGCTTAGTGCGAAGCCGCACATGGATGGGTTTCATCGGCCGACAGGGGCGAGTGGTTTGAAACGTCCTCGCGCATAGTGCGGAGCTCTCCTCGAACGCGCATTCGCGACGCTTGACAGGTGGCGGGGAACGTCCGTACATTAACGCCCACCTGCGAAAGCGTGGAGGCTTGCCCACGCGCTCCGCCACGTCAGCCAAAAAAGCAATGAGTGCCGCTTAATGCCCGACTTGAAACAGGCCGTCGCGAGATTTGGCGCCGAGGCGAAGGCAAAACTCGCAAACACCAGCGTCGAGGGCGAGCCGGAGGACCAGCTTCGTGCCCCGCTGGAAGGACTCTTCGCCGATCTTGCCGAGCTTTGCGGCTTCAAACGTGAGTGGCTCACGGCGGTCGGCGAATCTTCGCTGTATACGTTGAAGACACGGCCCGACTACGCCATCACACTGCGAAACGTGCTCGTCGGCTTCGTCGAGATCAAGGCGCCCGGCAAAGGCGCCGACCCACGCCGCTACAGAGGCCACGACAAGCAGCAGTGGGAAAAACTGCAATCGCTGCCCAACTTGATCTACACCGATGGCAACGCCTTCAGTCTC
>DASVHB010000767.1:0-16413 GCA_036379195.1 Pirellulales bacterium | reverse complement strand
GCGACGCGCGGCGCTGGATGCGCTGGCTGAGTCTGGTGGCGGTGGCCGGGGTCGTGTTTCAGGGTGTCTTGGGCGGGCTGCGGGTGCGGCTCGATGAGCGGCTGCTGGCCCAGATTCACGGCTGCGTCGGCCCGGCATTTTTTGCGCTGAGTGCCGCGTTGGCCGTGCTCACTTCGCGTCGCTGGCGCGCGCCCGCGGATCTGAAGATAGCAGATCGCGGCGGCGCGGTTCGGCTGTCTTTCGTGGCTACCAGCACCGCGGTATTGGCCTACGTTCAGTTGTTGCTTGGCTCGCAGCTTCGGCACATGCCGGTAACCGCCGATGCCACGATGTTCCGCCTGGCGTTGGTGTTTCATTTAATCGTCGCCGCGGTGCTGGCCGCGCACGTGTTTATCACCTGGCGGCGCGCCGAGCGAGAGGCCGCCGGCAACGGCTGGCTGGTGCGGCCCGCGCGTGGGCTGGCCGCGCTGATTGCCGTGCAGCTCGCCTTGGGCGCCGGAGCGTGGGTGGTCAACTACGGCTGGCCGGCGTGGCTGAGCAGCTATGGTTGGGCGGCGGGGTTTGTCGTTACCCGCGAGGGTTTTGGACAGGCGATTGTCACCACCGCGCATGTCGCCGTCGGCTCGCTCATTCTGGCCACGTCGGTCGTATTGGCGTTGCGCTGCTGGCGAGTCGCAATGGAGCGATCGGTTGCCCAATCAGCCGGGGCATCGCCAAGGCTCTGCCCCAGCCACCAGACGCACGGAGAGAATGCGTTTCATCGATTAGCACGTGAGGCGATGGCATGAGTATCAGCGCCGCCTCGTATGTCGCCGCGCGCACTACCCCGTGGCAGCGCGCGCAAGACTACCTGGAACTGACCAAGCCCAAGATTGTGCTCATGGAGCTGGTCACCGTGGCGGTGGCCGGCGTGGTGGCCAGCGGCGGCGCACCCAGCCTAAGGCTGGTGTTGCACGCACTCATCGGCACCCTCCTGGTGGGCGCGGGCGCCAGCGCTTGGAACCAATGGCTGGAGCGGCACAGCGACGCCTTGATGCCGCGGACCGCCGAGCGGCCGCTGCCCTGCGGACGGCTCGGCTCGCGCGAGGTCGTGCTGCTGGGTTCGCTGGCCAGTCTTTCCGGCGTGCTTTATTTGGGTTTGCTGACGAACGTGCTCACCGCCGCGTTGGGCGCGGCCACTTGGGTGCTGTATGTGGGCGTCTACACGCCGCTTAAGGCGCGTTCGCCGTTCAATACGGTGGTAGGCGCCGTCGCCGGCGCGCTGCCCATCCTCATGGGCTGGACCGCCGTGGGCGGGCGACTGGGCCTTAGCGCGGCGACCTTGTTTCTGATTGTTTTTCTTTGGCAGTTTCCGCACTTCATGGCCATCGCCTGGATCTATCGCCGGCAATACGCCGTGGCGGGCATGAAAATGCTGAGCGTCGTCGATCCTTCGGGCGTCCGCGCCGGCGCGCAAGCCGTGTGGGGTGCTCTGGCCCTGGTGCCCGTCAGCCTCTTGCCGGCCCTCATCAGTTCCGCCGGCCCCACCTATTTTGTGTGGGCCTTGGCGCTGGGCGTGGGCCAGCTTCTTTGTGCCGCGTTGTTCTGGCTAAAGATGAACGATCACTCGGCGCGGGTTCTGTTGCGCGCGTCGTTAATCTATCTGCCGGCGCTGTTGATTTGGCTCATGATCGGACCGCGCGCGTGATTTTAGATTTTGGATTTTCGATTTGCTCGATCACCAGCCACCAGCCACTAACCACTAGCCGCCACTAACCACTAGCCACAGTCACCAGCTACTCCTCCATGGCTTCCATCGCTCACGGTCACGAACACGCGGCTGCCTCGCATCACGGCCACCCGCCGAAGCTGCAATACCATCCGGGCTTGCCGATTCCTAACGGCAAGCTCTTCATGTGGTTGTTTCTTTCGACGGAGATCATGTTCTTCGCGGCACTGATCGGCGTGTATATTGTCATTCGCTTTGGCGCGGCGGTGTGGCCCGCCACGCACGAGGTGCATCTGAGCGAGCCGATCGGCGCGTTCAACACGTTCGTGCTGATCTGCTCCAGCGTCAGCGTGGTGCTGGCGCTGGAAGCCGCCAAACGCAACAACGCGTCGGGCGCCAAAGGCTGGATTACCATCACGCTGCTGCTGGGTTGTGTCTTTCTGGGCGTCAAAGGTTACGAATACCGCGCCAAGTTCGCCCACGGCATTTACCCCTGGAACCCGCTCAGCCTGGTTCACGAGCAGCCCGATGTGTATTACGGCTCGGCGGTGCGGGCGCGGGCCACCGAACTGATCACCCAGCTCAAGGCCGAGGCGGGCATCGCCACGCCGGCCGACGCCGCCCAGGCGGGCGCCTCGCCCGATGGGGCCGCGGCCCCCGGCGCCGCCGATTCGGAAAACGCCGCCACCAGCAGCGCCGAAACCGAGACCGGCGGCGAAGCCGCGGTTGAGGCCGCCAGCACCACGCCCCCGCTCGATGAAGCCGAAGTTGCCGAACGGCTCGAGCGCATCCAGATGTTGGAGCGCCTGCAGCAGCGTTCGGCCAGCACCGACCGGGCCGAGCTGGCCGCGCTGGCGGCCGACATCATGCCCATGCCACTCTCGGAAGAGGCCGGGCATGTCGAAGGTCTGAACGACAAGTATTCCTGGCTCAAGATGCCGGTGGTCATTCCCGGCGGCAACATGTGGGCCAGCACCTACTTTTTGCTGACCGGCTTTCACGCCATTCACGTCGTGGTCGGCTTGATTGTGTTTGGTATCATGCTCACCATGGTGCTCGATGCGCAGCGGGCGGGCGTGATCGAAAACGTCGGCCTCTACTGGCACTTTGTCGATCTGGTCTGGATCTTTCTATTTCCCTTGCTCTACCTGTTCTAAGCCGCCAACGATATGTCGCACGCCACCACTCACGACGATCACGCCGCCCACGACGGCCATGCCGCGCACGCCGATCACGGCGGCATCGCCAAATACATCTACGTATTTTTGGCGCTGTGTTTTCTGACGACGATGTCGTTTTTCACCTATTCGCAGTATTGGCCCTGGCCCGATCCGGCGGTCAAGCGGCTGTTTATGACCGCCGTCTCCTGCACCAAGGCGATGCTGGTCATCCTGTTCTTCATGCACGTGAAGTACGAAGCCAATTGGAAATATGTGCTGACGATTCCGGCCTCGATCATGTCGGTTTTTTTGTGCCTGGCGTTAGTGCCCGACATCGGCGCGCGCATGAACGGGCTGTTCGGCTACGAGGGCAAGTATTCGCCAGAGCGATGGGAGCACGTGGGCGACCGGGCCGACGTCGAGGCGATGCTGACGGCTTCGGAGCACGCGGCCCAGCACAGCGAGCATGAGGCAGAACACGCCGAGTAGATTTTGGCGCCTCGGCGTGCACTGCGCACCGATATCCGGTGGCCGGGGCAGAGCCTTGGCGATGCCCCGGTTGGCTGCCGGTGTCGCATGGTTATCGGCTGGCACGACTGTAGGACGACCCGCGCTCGTGAGCCTGAGTGACGCCGGGACCTGATGCACCGGGGCATCGCTTAGACTCTGCCCCAGCCACCGTTGATTGGTCTAAGATCGCTTTCTCGATAATGTTGTCCACCGCCGCCTTAGAAACGTCGCGGTTGGTGCATCGCTACGGCGAGCGGACCGCGCTGGCCGGACTCGATTTGGAAGTTTCCGCTGGCGAAATCTTCGCCCTGCTCGGTCCCAACGGCGGCGGCAAGACGACGCTGTTTCGGCTGCTGTCGACGCTGATTCCCATTCAATCGGGAACGGCGCGTGTGCTCGGCTACGACGTGGCGCGGCAAACCGCCGATGTGCGGCGGCGCATCGGCGTGGTGTTTCAGGCCCCCAGCCTCGACAAGAAACTCACCGTCGCCGAGAACCTGCACCACCAGGGCCATCTCTACGGCATGTCGGGCGGCGCGCTGCGCCGACGGGCAGACGAGATGCTCGACCGCCTGCGTCTGGCCGACCGCCGCCGCGACCTGGTGGAAACGCTCTCCGGCGGTTTGCGGCGGCGGGTCGAGCTGGCCAAGGGGCTGTTGCACCATCCGCGGTTGCTGCTCTTGGATGAACCCAGCACGGGGCTCGACCCCGGCGCCCGCAGTGATCTGTGGGACTATTTGCAGCAAATCCGCCGAGACGACGGCGTGACGGTGGTTTTGACCACTCACTTGCTCGAAGAGGCCGACAAAGCCGACCGCCTGGCGATTCTCAACGCCGGCTCGCTGGTGGCGCTCGACACGCCCGACCGCTTGCGGGCTAGTGTCGGTGGCGACACGCTCACGATTGAAAGTGAGCAGCCCGACGAGTTGGTCGCAGCCATCCGCGAGCGGTTCGGCGTGGCAGCCACGGTGGTCGATGGCAGCGTGCGGCTAGAACAACCCGACGGGCATCAATGGGTGGCCCGCCTGGTCGAGGCGTTCCCCGGCCGCGTGCAATCGATCAAGCTCGGCAAGCCCACCTTGGAAGACGTGTTCATTGCCCGCACGGGGCATAAGTTCTGGAGCGACCGGCCGTAGGCCAGGCTTCGCCTGAAGATACGCTACAATGACGGAAGGCGGCGGAGTTCACGGCACGGTCGGCGTTTCATGGAATTCATTAACACAGCGTTGCTGTTCGGCACGTTGGCGGCGGCCGCGCCGATCGTGCTGCACCTGGTGATGCGGCAGCAGCCGGTTCATCTGGAGTTTCCCGCCCTGCGCTTTGTGCAGGTGAGAGAAAACGCCAACCGCCGCAAGCTGAACCTGCGGCACTTGCTGCTGTTGCTGCTGCGGATCGCCGCCTTGTGTCTGCTGGCCTTCGCGTTGGCCCGGCCCAGCATCAAGGCGTCGGGCTTAATCGGCGATCAAGAGGCGCCAGTGGCCGCCGCCCTGGTGTTCGACACCAGCCCGCGAATGGATTACCAGAGCGAAAACCAAACCCGCCTGCAAGCGGCTCAAGAAACCGGCCTCTGGCTGCTCAAGCAATTGCCGGTCGAAAGTCTGGTGGCGGTGCTCGATTCGACGCAGACGCAGCCGGTGTTTCAGGTCGATCTGGGCGCCGCCGCGGCGCGCGTCAACCGTTTGGACACCACCTCGGCGCCCCGGCCGCTGTGGGAAGTGCTGACGCAAGCCGTCGAACTGCTCAAGAAAGGCGAGCCGCAGCGCGAAAACGTGCCCGAACGCAAAGAGCTCTATGTGTTCACCGACCTTGCCCGGCGGCAGTGGGAGCCGCAAGCCGCGGCGGCGCTGCGGGCGCGCCTGGCTGAGCTGACGGGGTTGGGGATTTATATCATCGACGTGGGAGTGGACCAGCCGCGCAATCTGGCCTTGGGCGAGCTGCGGCTCTCGGCTCAATCGATCACCCGCAACCGCCCCTGGTCGATCGCCACCGAACTGATCTCTACCGGGCAGGCCGATGAACGCGGCGTCGAGGTCTATCTGTTCGAGGGCGAAGACGCCGAAAAGCGGGGTCAGGAAATCGTGAAGGTCGAAGCAGATCAATCGCAAGGGGTCGAGTTTTCGCTCGGCCCGCTCGATGCCGGCACGCATCAGGGCTACGTGCGGTTGCTGGGCGCCGATGGTCTGGCGATCGACGACCGGCGATGGTTCACCCTCGACGTCAAGCCGCCTTGGAAGGTGCTGATTGCCGCGGCGCCGCCCGCTCGTGAACGGGCGTTTTTTCTTACCGCGGCCCTGGCTCCCGAAGGACTGCGACAGAGTGGCCAGGCCCGCTTCGATTATGAAGTGGTGCCGTTGACCGACCTGCCACAGCAACAGCTCGAAGGCTATTCGGCCGTCTGCCTGCTCGATCCCGGCTCATTGCCCGCCGAAGACTGGGACCAGCTTTACCGCTACGCCAGCTCGGGCGGGGGCATTGCCATCTTTCTGGGCTCGACCGCCCGGCCGGAAGCGTTTCAAGAACCCAAACCTCAGCGTCTGTTGGCCGGGAAGCTCAGCCAGCGGCCCGCGCTCTACCCCGATGGCGATATGTATCTGACCATCAGTAACGAGCAGCATCCGATGATGGCCAAGTTCCGGCCCTATCAGGGCGGCGTGCCGTGGCAAGCGTTGCCGGTTTATCGTTTTTGGCAGTTGCACGACTTGGCCAAGGGCGCCGCCACCATCGCCGCCTATCGCAATGGCCAGCCGGCGCTTGTCGAGCGCATCGTCGGCAAAGGGCGAGTCGTGACGATGACCACGCCCATCTCCGGCGGACCCGATTCGTCGGAAGACAATCGTTGGAACGATCTGGCCACCGGTTTCGAAGCCTGGCCATACCTGGTGCTGGTCGATCAGATGTTTTCATACTTGGCGGGCAGCACCGAGGGACAGTTGAATTACCTGGCGGGCGAAACCGCGGTGCTGCGGTTGCCCGCCGAGCAGCAAGTGACAACCTATCTGCTGCAGACGCCGCTGGGCGACACCTATCGCCAATCGACCGACCCGAAACAGCGGGCAATCATCATCACCGCCACCGAGAAGCTGGGCAACTATCGTGTGACGGCGGGCGGCGAATCGGGCGGGCTCGACCGGGGGTTCAGCGTCAACCTGCCCGCCACGGCCAGCGATCTGCAGCGCATCGGCGACGAGCAACTGAAAGAAGTATTCGGCGATACGCCGTTCCAACTCGCGCACGACCGCGAGCAGATCGACCGTGAACTGAGCGCGGGTCGCGTGGGCCGCGAACTGTTTCCACTGTTGATTGCCTTGGTGGCGATCGTGATCGGTGTCGAGCACGTGCTGGCCAATCGGTTTTATCGTGAAGCCCGCTGAGGATTTTGGATTTCCGATTTTGGATTTTCGATTTCGACCCGGTGGCTGGGGCAGAGCCTTGGCGATGCCCCGGTGCGCGGTCTTTTCGCTGAAGGAATGGACGGCATGAGAGACATTTGCATCGCCGAGCAAGCCGCGCACGTTAATGTTGCTCCGAGGCGTGCGACGACTGGTCGTCGAGCCAGTCATTGAAGGTTGGGACCTCCCTGAATTGGTCCGCTTCCGCTTCGGCCTCGTCGCGGCGCCGACGCCACTCCTTGAACTTGAGCAATCGCTCGTGCGTGTTTTTAAGCTGCTCGACGAGCTCGGGCGGATTCCCGCGTGCCAGCCGGGCCTCGATTTCGCGATGCCGGGCGAGCACCGCGTCGGCATGATTCAAGGCATGCGCGCGTAACGCGGCTACCTGCTCGACCGTCAAGCCATAGAGCTTGGCAATCTCCGTTTCGGTCACCGCGTCGTCGAACAAATAGGGAAGCAGATTGTAAACTGTGATTCGCGTGCCGACAATTTCCGGGCCGCGACCCCGGTCGTGAATCATATTGCTGGCATCTCGCGCCTCGATGTGGTCCTGGCAAGCAAGGGTTATAGTACAAGAACATTATACCAGCCGCGCGGCTGCCGGCGTCGAGTGCGTGGGCGACGACGGCAGCCTACCCTACCGCCGCTGCCTACAGACGATCAGGCGCAAATCGCATAATCTGATAGAAAGGGCGACGTAGCACGCCCCACGAACCGAGTTTAATTGTTCGACATGCCCACCGGTATTCTGCGACTTTCGATCTCGCCGGTCATTAGCTGGTGGCTGGTGGCGGCGGTGGCCGTGGTGCTGCTGGGGCTGCTCTATTTGGGGCCGGCACGCAGCCGCACCTCGCGCGGGCGGCGCGGCGTGTTGGCCGGGCTGAGGCTGCTGATTATCCTGCTGCTGATCTTCGCCATGCTGCGACCGACGCTGGTGTGGACCAAGATCACCAAGCAGGCCGCCACGCTGCTGGTGCTGGTCGATCGCTCGCGCAGCATGCGCGTGACCGACGCGGTGGGCAAAAAAAGCCGCTGGGACGCCGCCCGGGCCGCACTGGAAGACGCGCTGCCGGCACTCGACGACCTGGCCGAAGATCTCGAAATCAAAGTGTTTGCTTTCGACGAGCAGGCACACGCGGTCGATTACGCCCCGGGCAAGCTCGATCTGCCCGCTGAACCCGAGGGCGTGCAAACCGCGCTCGGCTCGTCGCTCGATCAGGTTTTGAAAGCCGAGGCGGGCAAGCGGCTGGCCGGCGTGATTGTGCTAAGCGACGGCGCGCAGCGTGCCTATCCGCCGCATGATCTGCCGCCGCAGCTTCCCGCACGGCGGATGGCCGACCTGGGCTATCGGCTCTATGCCGTGGCGTTTGGTCAAGGCCGCGGGCCGGGGCAAACCCGCGATATCGCGCTCGATGAACTGCAGGTGCCCGGCACGGTGTTTGTGAAAAATGTGCTGCCGGTTACTAGTGTTGCCCGGTTCGAGGGCATGCAGAATCAGACCGTGCCCGATCAACTTTTGGCCGAGGTCTCGCCCGGCAAGATGGAAGTGGTCGGGGTCAAGCAGATTGCCGCCAAACAGGATGGCGAACGGGTGTCGGTCATGCAGGAGTGGACCCCCGAAGTTCCGGGCGAAGTGAAGATTTCGGTCAAGGTTCCGCCGCAGCCGGGAGAGCTAATCACCACGAACAACGAGATCAGTACGTTTGTCACCGTGCTCAAGGGCGGCTTGAACGTGCTCTACCTCGAGGGCAATCCCGCCGGCGAGCAGAAGTTTTTGCGAAAGTCGATCCAGTCGCCCGACATCAACCTGGCGCCATTCATCATGCGGGCAGACCGGGCCAACGAAACGCGCCCGCCTGATCTGGCCCAGCAATTCGAGCCGGGCAAATACGACGTCTACATCATCGGCGATCTCGATTCGGTCGTCTTTCACGATAGCGAACTGGCCCAACTGGCCGACGCCGTCGAGCATGGAGCGGGGCTGATCATGCTTGGCGGTCTGCAAAGCTTCGGTCCGGGCGGATATGGCAACACGCCGCTGGCCGACGTGCTGCCCATCCGCTTCGACCGGCTGGAGCGGCAGAACCTCGGCGAAAAGATCCGCGAAGACCTGCACCTGGCTGGCCCGTTGCAGATGCGGCCCACGCGCGAGGCGGCGGGGCAGTATTTGACGCTGCTGGCCCCGCCCGTCCAGAACGCCGCCGCCTGGGCGCAGTTGCCGCCGCTGGCCGGGGCCAACAAGTTCGCCGGGCTGAAGCCCACCGCCCACGTGCTGGCCGAGAGCCAGAACGGTCAGCCGCTGCTGGTGGCCGGCGAATATGGGGTCGGCCGCGTGCTGGCGTTTGCCGGCGACACGACCTGGCGGTGGTGGATGCGAGGTCACGAGGCCGAACACCGCCGGTTCTGGCGCCAGGTGATTCTGTGGCTCGCCCGTAAGGACGAAAGCACCGAGGGCAGGGTATGGATCAAGCTCGAACAGCGGCGATATGGTCCCGGCGCGCGGGTTGAGTTTACCGCCGGCGCCCAGGATGCTCAGAGTCAACCGCTCGCCGATGCGCGCCTCGAGGCCGAGGTGTTGCTGCCCGACGGCAAGCGCTCGAACGTGCGGCTGCGCCGCGACCCAGCCGTGCCGGGCGAAATGTCGGGCACGTTTCTCGAAACTCAGCCGGTGGGCGATTACACTTTAGTAGTCACGGCCACGCACGACGCCCAGGCCATCGGCACCGCACGGGCCAGATTCTTGGTCTTCGAGCAAGACCTGGAACTCAGCAACCCGGCCGCCGACGTGGGCACGCTGGAAAGCCTGGCTGAGTCGACCTCGGGCAAGCGGGTGGCGCCGGAGCAACTGCCGGCGTTGCTCGCCGAACTCAAGGCAGGCACCAAAGAGCTTGAGGTTGAGACACAGAGCAAAGACACGCTCTGGGACACCTGGCCGTTCTTCCTATCCTTCACCGCGCTACTGGTGCTCGAATGGTTCTTGAGAAAACGCTGGGGCCTGGTGTAGGGAGGGGGCGGGGCGGGATGCACCGGCGATTTCGCGGTGAGCGTGTTGGACGGCATGATCGGATGCTGTCGATGAAGGACAGCCCGGGCGCGCTGTTCCAACGTTTTAATGACAGAAACATGGAAGACAGAAAAATGACTCGAGGTGAAGAGGCGGAAAGGCAGGCCAGGCCGCGCGCTGCCGCTTTTTTCACTTCATTTTTCTGTCATCGATTTTTCTGTCATTCCCGCTGGCCGTATCGCGGTTTACGGAGGATTGATCGTTGCGGCCAATCCGGCGATCGCTATGAAGTAGCGGATCGCCGTCTCGCAGGTCACGGAATGGCACAGGGGGCGTTCCCTACAGAGGCGGTGCGCGCGGCGATGACGATTTTCGTTTGCATTGGGTTGATGCCGGCGGCGATGGCGCAGCCGCGGGGCGGCCGGTTCACGGGCAACTCGTTTGAACGCCTCGACCGCAACGGCGATGGGCAGATAACGCGCGATGAGTTTCCCAGGCAAATCGAACGTTTGTTCGACGACATTGACGCCGACGGCGATGGGGCGATCACCGCAGCAGAAGACGCCGCCTTTCGCCACACGGGCGATGGGCCAAGGCTGCCCGACAGTATTCGGGCCGAGCTTGATGTGCCGTATACGGGCGGCGATAACCCGCACCAGCGGCTTGATCTGCTGCTGCCGCGAAAACCGGCTTCCGACGCGCCGCTGCCGGTGATCGTGTTCGTCCACGGCGGCGCGTGGCGCGGCGGCGACCGGCGCGAAGGTCTGGGCATGCTGGTGCGGGTAGCGTCCGGAGGCCGCTACGCCGGCGCAGCGATCGGCTATCGCTTTAGCGGCGAGGCGACCTGGCCCGCGCAGATTCACGATTGCAAGGCCGCCATTCGCTGGCTGCGCGCGCACGCGGAAGAGTATCACCTCGATCCCGACCGCATCGGCGTTATTGGCCCGTCTGCCGGCGGACATCTGGCAGCCATGCTGGGCGTCAGCGGCGACGTCGAGCGGCTGGAAGGAAGTTTAGGCGAGCACCTCGATGTGAGCAGCCGCGTGGCCTGCGTGGTCGACGAATACGGGCCGACCG
Source organism: Pirellulales bacterium (assembly GCA_036379195.1). Taxonomy (GTDB): domain Bacteria; phylum Planctomycetota; class Planctomycetia; order Pirellulales; family JAICIG01; genus JAICLL01. Next base: position 5,565 of record DASVHB010000767.1, on the reverse strand, counting down.
AATTGTTGGCCATGAGCGAATTCGCCAGCGACGTCGAGCACGACGCGCCCGATTCGCCCGAATCGAAGCTGCTGGGCGGCCCGATACAGGAGCACAAGGACGCCGCCCGCGGCGCATCGCCCATCACCTATGTCTCGGCCGACGATCCGCCGTTTCTGCTGGTCCACGGCACCGACGACCCGCTGGTGCCGTACGATCAGTCAGAGCGCTTTTATGACGCTTTGGAGCAGGAGGGCGTTGAGGCGTTGTTCATCACGGTCGAAGGCGGCGGCCACGGCGGCTTCCGCAGCGCGGAGCTCGACCGGCGGATCGGGCTATTCTTCGACAAGTATTTGCGCCATGTGGATGTCGAAGTTCCGTCCGACCCGATCGTGCCCGGCCAGAAGCGGGCCGACGCCCACCGGAGATAGCCACGCAGATGGTGGCCGAGGCAGAGCCTGGCCTGCGCAAAATCTGCAAGCGTAGCGGCTGAGTCTTGGTACTGTTTTTGTTCCGCCAAGATGCCACTCTGTAGAAACCAGCGTCAGCAACCACCGGGCGAGCCGGTGGCATGGCACTGTTCCACTCTGAAGCGGAACAAAAACGCGCGCGATCGAATAGGGCCTACTACCCGAATAACCACACATTTTGCGCAGCCCAGGCAGAGCCTGGGCGATGCCCCAGTAGAGCGGCAGTTCATGGATCGCCCTGGCCAGGTCCTCTGCTTGACTCCGCCACGCGGTGGCTTAGACTAGTCTTAGACTAGTCTGAGGATGACCATGACCGCGTCCCGCACGTTGACCGTCGGCTCGTACGACGCCAAAACCCGTTTCTCGGAGCTGATCGAACAGGTCGAATCGGGCGACGAAATCACGATCACGCGTCACGGAAGGCCGGTGGCACGATTAATTCCCATCAAGAAAAAACACACCGCCGCCGAGCGGCGTGAGGCAATCGATCGCATCAAGCAACTTCGCAAGGGCCTCACCCTGAAGGGGCTGAAAATTGCCGATCTCATCCGGGAGGGGCGCCGATGAGCGCTGCGTTCATCGTCGATTGCTCAGTCGCGATGACTTGGCTATTTGAGGACGAAGCCACGACGGCCACCACGGAACTCTTTGAGCGGCTCGAAGTCGAGAGCGCGCTTGTTCCGGCTTGGTGGTTTTTAGAGGTAACCAATGTCTTGGCCATGGCGGAACGGAGCGGACGAATCACGGCCGCTGACAGTCAGCAGTTTGTCCTCGGCTTGACAAAACTGGACATCCAGGTCGATGGCGCGGCATCCGAACGCGCGTTCGACCATCTTCTACCGCTCTGCCGAACGCACCAGCTTACCAGTTACGATGCCATGTATCTTGATTTGGCAATTCGCGAACACCTGCCGCTGGCGACCCTCGATCAACCGCTTCGCAAAGCGGCGAAGAAGGTTGGCGTCAAACTTCTCGGCCGATAAGCGAGGAAAGATTCATGCCCACTAGGCGAAAACCCGCCCGACCTGCCGAGCGCGGAGGGTCCGACATCTGGAAGAACCACGATCCGCCGATCAAGACGGGGCCGATCGATCACCGCCACTCGCTCGAAACCGTCCGGTTCTTGACCCGAACGCAATACCGTATGCACCGGCCCGATGCTACGCAGGTCGAACCCAAAGAACTGATTCGCGTGTTGAACCGGTCGAACGTCAAGTTTGTGCTGATGGGCCAGCACGGCATTAGCGGCTGGCTGTCCGAGCCGCGGGCGACCCGCGACGTCGATGTGGTCGTGCAAAAACGGCACCATGCCAAAGCGGTGCGCGCCATCCAGGCGGCCTGGCCCGAACTTGTGAAAAAGGAATTTCCGGTGGTCACTCGCTTCCTCGATCCGGCCAATCACGAGCCGGTGATCGACGTCATGCGCCCCAACGACGTCTATGCCGAGGCGTTTAAGAACTGTGTCCGAATCGGCAAGACGCATGACGTGCCGAATTTGGAGTTGGCGCTGGCGGCGAAGTTTGCGGCGATGGTTTCGCGAAACCGAGAACGGGCGAAAAAGTATTTCGATGCCGGCGATTTCAGCCAAATCGTGCTGCGAAACCATGCCGACATCGACTACGACCGGCTGCGGCAGTTGGGCGACGCCGTGTACTCGGGTGGCGGCAAAGAGTTGGCCCGGTTCGTCGCCGATGTGAAAAGCGGCAAACCGTTGCGGCTCTAGTGTCTCAGCTCCACAAAAGATCCAGGTTCGCTTCATGTAGGGTGGGCCGAGCGAAGCGATTCCCACCTTTCGCCGCATGATCGTTGCCGCGCCGAGGCGCCGCCAGAAGGTGGGACTCGCTGCGCTCGGCCCATACGGTATGCGTGGATTAGGGACGCCCCGAAAAACTTGGCGAGAGGCCGTCCGATTCGCTACAATCAAAGCATCGCTGTATCGGGCTGAACTTTATGGAGGCCCCGCCATGTCGCTCAAACGTGCCCTTTCATCGGGTTTTGCGGTACTGACAGTCCTGGCTCTCGTCTCGCTGCTCGCCGAGGCCGCGGAAGATGCCGTCCCCACGACGGCCGACATGTCGGCCCGCGTGGACGAGCTGATCGATGCCCGCTTGCGGCAAGACGGCGTGTCGCCCGCCGCGCCGGCCGACGACGCTCAGTTCCTGCGCCGCGCCTCGCTCGACCTGAATGGCGTCATTCCCGCGGGATCGGAAGTCGCGGCCTTCCTGGTAGACGCCGCGAGGAACAAACGAGCCAAACTGATCGACCGCTTGCTGGCAAACCCTCGCTACGCCACTCATCTGTCCCAGGTATGGAGCAAAATGCTCCTGCCGGCCGCGGCCCAGAACGAACGCGCCGCCGAAGTGGCCGGTTTCACCGCCTGGCTGCGGCGGCGGTTTGCCGAGAACATTCGCTACGATATTGTCGTGGCCGATCTGCTCACCACCACCGGCAGCTCGAACCGCGGCGGCGCGGCCCTGTTTTACACCGCCTCGGGGCTGAAGCCCGAAGAGCTGGCGGCCAGCACCTCGCGCATCTTTCTGGGCGTGCAGATTCATTGCGCGCAGTGCCACAATCATCCGTTCGACCACTGGCGACAAGAAGATTTCTGGTCATACGCGGCCTTCTTCGCGCGGGTGCAACAGGCACCGGGCGTGCAACCGCCCGAGGTCGAGCTGGTCGATGCCACGGCCGGCGAGGTCATGTTGCCCGACACCGAGCGGGTGATCGCCCCCAAGTATCTGGGCGCCGATCCGCCGGACGAAGACGCCGATGTGAACCGGCGGCGTCAGTTGGCCATTTGGCTGGTGTCGCGCGACAATCCGTATTTTGCCCGCGTGGCGGTGAACCGGGTTTGGGCGTTGTTGTTCGGTCGGGGGCTGGTGCATCCGGTGGACGAGTTTGGCGAGCAGAATCCGCCCAGTCATCCGCAGTTGCTCGACGAGTTGGCGGCTTACTTCGTCGATTGCGGATACGACCTCAAAGAGCTGTTCCGCGTGCTGGCCAATACGGCGGCGTATCAGCGCTCAAGCGAGTCGCTCAGCGAGGGCGAACCGCCCCCGCCAGAGTTGTTCGCACAAATGCTGGTCAAGACGCTCTCGCCCGAGCAGCTTTACGACAGCTTGCTGCGGGCGGCGCGACGCGACGAGTCGCCGCCAGCGGCGTCTTTGCCCGGTCAACCGCCGATGGGCGATCGGCAGCAGTTTCTGGCCCGATTCAGCATGGGCACGCACGAAGCCACGGAGTTTGCCGCAGGCATTCCGCAAGTGCTGGCGCTGATGAACGGCGCCTTGACCGACGCGGCCACCGATCCGCTGCGCGGCGGCATTTTGCTGGCCGTCGATGCGCCGTTCTTCTCCGATGCCGAGCGGGTGGAAGCGTTGTTTCTGGCGGTGCTCTCGCGCGAGCCGACCGACGCGGAGCGCGCGCAGTTTATGCGTTATGTGCAAGACAAGGCTGACGCGGGCGAGCGACGCAAGGCATTGGGTGACGTGCTGTGGGCGATGATGAACAGTCCTGAGTTTATTTTGAATCACTGAGTGATGAGTGATGAGTGATGAGTGATGAGTGATGAGTGATGAGTGATGAGTGACGAGTGAAAAGTGAAAAATGAAAAGTGAAAAGTGAGGGCGCCTGAAATGGGAAGAATGATTGGCGCTTGCATTGTGGCTGGCGCCGTGATTGGCTGTAGCCGGAGTACGCCGCCGGCCGCTGTGCCGGCTGGCAATAGCCCGCCGAGCCTGAAAGCGGCTGCGCCCACGCCTGACAAGACGGATGTTCCGCGTGATGCTCTCGCGCGGCAGGAGCCGGCTGCCGAAGCTTCGGCTGCGTCGAATCATGGAGCCGTACCGGAGGGTCTAGAGGCTGCCGATGACGACGGTTTGTCGGCGAACGATGCCACTGCCGCGGGCGAGGATGAGGCGGGCGAGGCAGCGAGGGCAGGGGAATCCACCGAGCGTTTCGTGATTTTTTCGCCCGGCGGGCCTTTGGTGGTCGAGCTGCGGATGACGATCGATGGGAAGCCATTTCGCTCGGTGCGCGAAGAGCTGATCGACGAAGTGCTCAAGCTGGCCGACCGCGATGGCGACGGCCGTCCGACCTGGGGCGAAGTGTTCTCCGATCCCAAGCGGCTGTTTGGCAAGCGGCTCGATCTACCGATCGAGATGAAAAACCGCAAGGAGTTCTTCAAGACGCACGACACCAATCAAAACGGCACGGTCGACCGCGACGAGGCGCGGCGGTTTGTGGCCCGAGCAAAAAGCGCCGGCTCGGCGTTCGCGCTCACCAGTTCCAGCGAATACCGCGGCTCGAACCGGCGAAGCTCGATCGTGCTCTCCACGCTCGACGCCAACGGCGACGGTCGGCTCTCGGCCGACGAGCTGACTTTGGCCGAGCCGCGGCTGTTGACCCGCGACGCCAACGACGACGGCATCGTCAGTTGGGCCGAAATGGACGACACGCTCGCAGGCGATGCCCAAGCCATGATGTCGCGCACGTCGTATCTCGCCCCCCCCGCCGCGGCGGCGCTGGGCCCGCAGGCTGATTGGGACGGCATTGCCTACACCTTCGCCGAGCAATATCTGATCGACGGCGAACCCGCGGCCGAGGCGTTTGCCTTAACGCCGTCGTTGCCGAGGGCGCTGGATGACGATGGCGATGGTCAACTCAGCTATGAAGAGGTGCAGCGGTTGGAAACGATCGAGCCGCATCTGGTCTTGGCGGCCAATTTCGGCAAGACCGGCGACTTGCTGGCCGGCGTTTCGCTGATCCAGCTTTCGCCCGAGCTCGGGCCGGGCGATCGCGTGCTTTCGCACCTGCCCAACGGATTGCTTTTGGACTGGGGTGATTATCGTTTGCAAATCGCCAGCGAAGATCGTGCGCCCCAAGCCGCCGACGAGCCGTCGGCGCCGATGCTCTTGACGATGTACGACGCGGATAAGAACGGCTATCTCGACAAGACCGAACTGGCGTCGGCCCCGCCGCTGGCCGCCGACCTCGAAGCGTTGGACACCAACGACGACGGCAAAATTTACTTGGAGGAGATCGAGTCGATGATTCGCAGTCGGCGTTCACCTCAGCTTAGCGCGCTGCAGGCGGTGGTGCGCGACGATCAGGACGT
>DASVHB010000766.1:0-5413 GCA_036379195.1 Pirellulales bacterium | reverse complement strand
CGCACACATATCGCAAGGCGATTTCGGGCGTCAGGCTTTGGCCGACGACGCCCCGCAAACCCGAGACGCTGATAATCGGGGAGCAGAGGTCGGGGGTCGGGGGTCGGGGGTCAGGGTTCACGATCGTAGCGTAAGCGTCATCGCTTGCGCACCTTGCAGTTTCACGCTCGACACGTACCGCGGAGCATGTATTGAAAACATCTATCATGACTTGTTCACTCAAATCTGCAACTGACTGGCAGGCTAAGCTACCGCGACCGAATCCCGTGGGGGACTCGGCGGCCAAGATTCAGATGGTAGAATCAGGCGAGACAACGATCGGCAACGATCTGTAGGGAAATCCCTGCGTGGCGTTCCGCCGCGAAGGCGACGCGAGCCCAGCCGGAGTTCACGGAGCGCCACAGAGGGCGTTCCCTACAGAATCCGATCTCGGCCTTTACCACGGTGGGTACCATGCCAACTCCTTCCACACCAAACGTCGAAAGCGCCTTGCGCGAGGTGGCCGCCGCGGTCGAGCGCAAACAGCTTTCTCCCTCCGCCGCCGAAAACATCAATGCCTGGCTCACCGAGCCCCGCTACGCCGATTACGCCGGGCAAGTCGCCGAGCACATCGCCGCTCAGAAATGGCGCGAGTTGGACGACGTGTTTTGGACGGTCATTCCCTTTGGCACGGGCGGCCGGCGCGGGAAAATGTATCCGATCGGCAGCAACGCCATCAACGACCGCACGATCGGCGAAAGCGCTCAGGGCCTGGCCGACTACGTGCGCGACCACGCCGGCGGCTCGCTCTCGTGCGCCATCGCCTACGACACGCGGCACCGCTCGCGGCACTTTGCCGAGTTGTGCAGCGAGGTGATGGTGGCCAACGGCTTTCAGGTGTATTTTCTCGACGGCTTCCGCAGCACGCCGGAACTGTCCTTCACGGTGCGGCACAAGCAGTGTTCGTGCGGCATTATGGTCACCGCCAGCCACAACCCGCCCAGCGACAATGCGGTGAAGGCCTACTGGTCGACCGGCGGGCAACTGCTGCCGCCGCACGACCGCGGCGTCATCGAGCGCGTGATGTCGGCCGATAAAATCGCGCGGGTGCCGTTCGATACGGCGGTGGCCGAAGGGCGGGTCGTCTTTTGCCAGGAAGAATGCGACAAGGAGTATCAACGTTGTGTGCGCGAGCAAGGAATGCCCGGCCCGCGACAACTCAAGATCATTTATTCGCCCATGCACGGCGTGGGAGCGTCGAGCGTGTTGCCGGTGCTCGAAGGATCGGGCTTTAACGACGTGGAGCTATTTGGCCCACATGCCCAGCCCGATGGCGATTTTCCCAATGTGCCCGACCATGTGGCGAACCCCGAAAACCCGCACACCTTCGACAGCATGATCGCCCGCGCCCAGCAAATCGGCGCCGACGTGGTGATCTCGACCGATCCCGACGCCGACCGGCTGGGGTGCGCCGCCCCGCTTGTGCCCGGCGGCCACTGGCAAACCTTCACCGGCAATCAAATCGGCGCGTTGCTGACCGATCATTTATTGCAGGGCCGCAAATACTCGGGCAATCTGTCGCCACAGTGCTACGTGGTCAAGACGCTCGTGACCAGCGAGATGGTGCGGCGAATCGCCGATTCGTATCGCGCACAAACCTTTGGCGATTTGCAAGTGGGCTTCAAGTGGATCGGCGGGCTGATCGACGAGCAAGGGCCAAAACATTTCGTGATTGGCGTCGAAGAGTCGCACGGATTTTTGGCGGGCACCTACGCGCGCGACAAAGACGCGGCGGTGGCGGCCCTGCTGCTGGCTGAGCTGGCCGCGCGCGTGAAGGCGGCCGGCCAGACGCTGCATCAAAAGCTTGACTCGCTGTTCTGGCAACACGGCTGTCACGCCGAACGGACGGTGAGCAAGACCATGCCCGGCAGCGAAGGCATGGCCCGCATGCAAAAGCTGATGGCTGGTTTTCGCACGTCGCCGCCCGCCACGTTGGCCGGCAGTAAAGTGCGGCAGACGCGCGACTACTTGAACCTGAAGACGATCACCTCGCACGGCAATTCTCCGCTGGAAGGCCCGAAGGGCGACATGGTCATTTTCGATCTGACCGCCGAGGGCAACTATGTGGCAGTCCGTCCTTCGGGCACCGAGCCGAAAGTGAAATTTTACCTTTTCGCGTATGAACCGCCCGAACTGCTGGCCGACTTGGAAGAAACCAAGGCCCAGCTAACCGCTCGGCTGGATAAAATGCAGACGGAACTGTTTGAGCTGGCCGAGAATGCCTTGTAGCCCGCGTCGGGTGGGACGAGCTTGCGAGTCCCACCTCCAGGCAGCGCGACGTGCGACGCGATGGTGCGGCCAAAGGTGGGACTCGCTTGTCACTGCCCTCCGACACCAGCCTCGACGCGTTGCACCAAGATCGTAGAATGATTTGATGCCGTCAACCATCAAGAGCTTGAAGCGCCGCACCGCCGCACCGCCGGACGTCGGCTTGGATTGCGCGCCCGTCCTTTCGGTTCCGGCGTCGGCGGCCACGCTGGAGGGCTTTATCGAATGGACCTGTTCTGATCGGTTTCCAAAGCAGTGGTCGGCCTCATTCATCGATAACGAGATCTTTCTCGAAATGAGCCCAGAAGAACTCGAAACACACGCGCGGTTAAAAGCGGAAATCAGCCGACAGACTCACTCGTTGGTCAAAAGGCTCGACCTCGGGGCGTTTTATCCGGATCGCACGCTGATTGCCAATCACTCCGCCGGCTTGTCAACCGAGCCCGACGGCACGTTCGTCCGCTGGGAGAGTTTCGAGAACAAGCGGGTGCGGCGAGTCGCGAGCCGCAAGTCAGACGACCGTTTCATGACGCTTGTCGGCACGCCCGATTGGGTCGTCGAAATCGTGAGCGAGACCTCCGTTGCGAAAGACACCAAGAAGCTGCGCGAAGCGTATCATCGCGCGGGCGTGCCCGAGTATTGGCTAATCGACGCCCGCGGCAGCGTGGTTTCGTTTCAGCTTCTCTCGTATCGGCGTAGCGGCTATGTCGCCGTGCGGCCCCGCCGCGGCTGGCTTCGTTCCATAATTTTTGAGCGCGAATTTCGATTGCTGCGTGAGCGCGATCGCTCGGGAGGTTGGGACTACACGCTTGAGATTCGAGAGAAATAGAAACGATCCATCGCACTCCCGTATTACCTCCCTGTTCGCGACGCGCGCATGACGCTTCTTTACTACGATCCGGTCTTTCTGCAGCATGGCTCGCAGAGCCATCCCGAGCGGCCGCTGCGGCTGACAACGACCATCGAGCATTTAGAGCGAGTTGGATTGGCGGCCCAGTGCGCGCGGCCCCAGTGGCAGGCGGTTTCGCCCGAACGACTGGCCCGCGTACACGACCTTGACTACGCCGCGGAAGTGCAACGCTTCACGCAGGCCGGCGGCGGACAGATCGAAAGTGATACCGTCGTCAGTGCGGCGTCGTACGACGTGGCCTTGTGCGCGGCGGGCGCGGTATGCGACGCGGTCGATCGCATCGTGCGCGGCGAAGCGAAAACGGCACTCTGCCTGGTGCGTCCACCGGGTCACCATGCCTTGCATGCCAACGCCATGGGTTTTTGTTTGTTTAACAACATTGCCGTCGCAGCTCGCGTGGCGACTGCCGAATTCGCGCTCGACCGGGTGCTGGTGGTCGACTGGGACGTGCATCACGGCAACGGAACGCAAGACGCCTTTTGGCGCGACGAGCAAATCGGTTTCTTATCGATTCATCGCTGGCCGTTTTATCCAGGTACCGGACGGGCGAGTGAAACCGGCGCCGGGCCGGGGCTGGGTACCACGCTCAATCTGCCGGTTGAATTCGGCACGGCGCGCGGGAAATACCTGGCCTGCTTTCGGGCCGGCCTGGAAGATTTTGCCGCGCGCCTTAAGCCGCAGCTTGTGCTGCTTAGCGCCGGCTTCGACAGCCATCGCACCGATCCGGTCGGCTCGCTGGGGCTGGAGACAGAGGATTTCTTGCCTTTGACTCAGGCGGTGCTCGACGTGGCCGATGCGTACGCCGGCGGCAAGCTCATCAGCGTGCTCGAAGGCGGATACAATCCGCAGGCGCTGGCCGAATCGGTGAAGGTTCATCTGAACGAGCTGCTAATGCGCGGTTCGAAATGAAGCCCGTCTCCAATTCGGTAACGAACACACCTATGAACCCCGCTGATCGCCAAAAACTGCTTGCCGATGTCGATGCGTTTTGCGAAGAACTTCGGCCCATCGAAGAGCTTTGTTATGTCGAACATCGGCAGAACGAGCAAACCATCGAACTGGCCAAGAAGCACAACCTGTTGGCCATGCCTTTGCCTGGTGAACTGGGCGGACGCGGGGCCGATGCGGTCACTTACGCTCGGGCTTTGGCCCGCATTGGCCGCGAGGGCACCGGCGTGCGCACCTTCTTTTCCGGCCATACGTCGATCGGCGAATACCCGATCCTGCGATTCGGCAACGCCGCCCAAAAGCAGCAGTATCTGCCCCGCGCGGCGCGAGGCGAGTGCATCATGGCCTTTGGACTCACCGAGCCCGAGGCCGGATCAAATCCGCTCGAACTCACAAGCACTTATCGACGCCAGGGCGAAGGGTTTTTGCTCAACGGCGTCAAGTACCTGATCTCCAACGGCTCGATCGCCGACGCGGTGATCGTCTTCGCCTATCCCGAAGCCGCCACGGGCGCTAAAAAGCGAATGAGCGCGTTCATCGTCGATACCGCCGGCGATACATTCGAACGCGAGGACCTGCCCGCCAAGCTCGGCATGTTCACCGCCAACACCGGCATGTTCCAGATGACCGACCACCCGGTGCCCGCCGAGAACCTGCTGGGCGAAGAAGGCGATGGTTTTCGCGTGGCGATGGGCACGCTGGTTTCTGGCCGGTTGAGCGTCGCCGCCGGCTGCGTGGGCGTCATCGAAGATTGCCTGGCCGAGGCGTTGGCCTATAGCCAAACCCGGCACCAGCACGGCAAGCCGATCGGGCGGCATCAACTGGTGCAAGAGCACATCACCGCGATCGAACTGCACCGGGCCGCCAGCGATGCCATGGTCGAACGGGCGGCCCAGGCGAAGCAAACCAGCGACGACAACCCCGAAGATGCTTCGATAGCCGCGACAGCGGACCTGCAAGTGGCCCAGGCCAAGCTGTTTGCCGCCGGCGCGGCTTGGGATGCGGCGGATCGCGCGGTGCAGGTGTTTGGCGGCCGCGGTTTTTCAGAGCTTTATCGCGTCGGAAGGCACCTGCAAGATGTGCGCGTCTGCCGCATTTATGAAGGCACCGACGAGATTCTCAAGCTCAAAATCGCCTCGGCCTTACTCGGCAAAGACTTTGCGGCGTTCAAGTGAGTCGTCACTACACTGCCAATCTGGCAGTGCCGAACAAACGCAAACGGCGATAGTTCGTGGATTGGCACCCAAT
>DASVHB010000765.1:0-2681 GCA_036379195.1 Pirellulales bacterium | reverse complement strand
TGTTGGCCGCCATCTGCGAGCGCATGGGGCGCATGGTCCGTGCCGAGCGGCTCGATGTAGCGCAATGCCTGCAGTTGGCCACCGCCGAGCCGACGCCCGTTGCCCGGCTGGGACTCGATTTTCTACGGACCAAGCAGATTGCCCTCAGCGACCATCGCTTGCTGATGGCGGCGGGCGAGGCGCGCTCGGCGGCGCTGGGCCGCGAGCTGGCCCAGTGGGTGTTGTCGATCGTCGGCGCTTGGCAGACTTACGATCGCGAGATCGTCACCTGCTTGTTCGACAGCCTGTTGGCCGAAATGCGGCAGGCCGCCTGGGATTGGCTGGTTGCCGACGGCTCGCCGGGCCGCGACGATCCGGTGCTCTGGAGCCGGTTGCTGGAAACGCCCTTTGACGATCTGCGGCTGCGGTTGATCGACCACCTAGCGCGTCGCGCCCACGCGCCGCTTGGCGTCGGCAACGACGAACTGGCGCCGCTGTGGTGTACGGTGCTCGTGGGCGTGCACCGCGGTGGACGTCAAAAACCCAAGGCGGTGGCGCAGTTGGCCCAGGCCCTCGTCGAACGGCCCGAGCGCGCCGAGGCGCTGTTGCCGGTGTTGGGCGCGGCGGTCCGCTCGGTGCGGTCGCCCGAATGGCGTGCCGGGCTGTCGGCCTTGGCCACGGTGGTTGGCGAACGTCCGGAGTTGTCGCCCATCGTCGAGCGGCTTTTTCCCGAAATCAAGCTGGACCTGCCGGCGCAGGCCGCAGCGGCACCATGAACATCCAGATGCATAGGCGGTTCGGATATCACGCACGGACTGTAGGGAACGGACTCCGTGCCGTTCCGCGAACCGCGATTCGACGTCGCGCCGCCCCGCACGGAACGGCACGGAGTCCGTTCCCTACAGAGCACAGGGCAGTTGCCTGCATCGTTGACGCGCATCGGAGCTACACATGAACGTCACCTTGCGTTATCGCGGACATAGCGACTTGATCGCTCGCGGCCCGGCCCACGAGCTGAACTTGCGCGCCAATCTCGCCCGCGATCCGGTGGCGTTCGATGCGGCGCTCAAGCAGCCGCTGCGGTTTCGCGAGGCGATTTCCGCACTGCACGACGTGGTGATCAGCGACTTGAAATACCATCCGCGCGACAAGTCGGCCTATGCCGCCTGGAAGAACGACGAACGGCGGCGCGAGGCCACCATCTTTCGCCAGACGTATGAAAAGACCAAAAAAGAAATCCTCGAAACCAAGTCTGACGTGCCGGCGGACATCGAGCAACAATTCTGCCGCCTCCGCGGCCGGTATTGGAGCGCGCGTCAAAAATACTCCAATTACCTGATGCAGCACGACCGGGAACTGTGGCGGATGCTCATGCCGTGCGACCCGGTGATTACCGTCGCCGACGACGTGGTGTTCTTCGAGTGCTTCTCGGCCGACGAATCGAGCTACGGCTGCCTGTCGGTCAACCGCGACGATGGCTTCGGCCCCTCGCCCGACAGTCAGTATGGCACGACCAACGTCGATTACTCGTGGAAGCTGTATCACCATTTTCAGAAACTGCGCACCTATCGCGACACGCGATTTCGGGTCGATCCGGGCGGGTTTGAGGTGGCCACGGCGACCTCGGGCGACTACCGCGAAGAAAAAATCGATCTGCCGCCGGGCTGGCTGCGCGGCTTCATGCAGATTCAGGCCGCCATGGGGCTGCCGATGCGCAAAGTGCCGCTGGCCCGCGAGGCGGTTTATGCACTGCTCGCCTGGCTCAAGCGTCACAAGGCCCGAAAAAGCCCGCGGGCCGTGCGGTTCGAGCTGCTTTCGGGCAAGCCGCCGGCCTTGGTGCTCGAGCCGTGGCAGCAGCGGATTGTCTCGCACGGCAGCGTTTACCAGGGTCCGGAAGGCGAGCCGCTGCGCATTTGGGGCCGGCAGCGTTTGCTGGTGCTTGCCCGACTGCTGCCGCTGATCGACCGCGTCGATGTCTACCTGCTGGGTTCCGGGTTGCCGAGCTTTTGGGTGGCGCAAATGGGCGACATGCGGTTGACGCTGGGCATCTCCGGCTGGACGGCCAACGATTGGACGCGCGGCACCTCGCTCGATCTGTTGGCTCCGCCCACGCGGCCCGCGCCGGCCACCGTCGAGCGGTTGGCCGAGTTGGTCCGCGGTCGCAAAGCGGCCACGCTCGATCAGCTCGCCCACGAGGCTTCAGCGGGCAAGGCGACGTGCGCCGCGGCGCTGAACGAATTGGCCCACACCGGGCAGGTGATTTACGATCTGGTGGCCGGCGTCTACCGCTGGCGGCTAGTCATGCCACGGGCGTTGGGCGAGGCGGAACTCGGGCCGGAAAACGTCGAGCTGCGCGAGTCGAAGAGCCTGGTCGCGCGGCGGCGGGTGAGGGTCACGTCGCAAAACGAGCTCGGCAGCGGGCTGCGGCAGATCGTCGGCGAAGTGGAGACGCGACAAGTGGAACTGCTGCTCGATGCCGACGGCGCCATCAAGCGGGGCAAGTGCAATTGTTCGCATCACTTTAAGGGCGGTTTGCGGATGGGGCCCTGCCGTCACTTGTTGGCGTTGCGGCAAGCTGCCCAGGGCGTCGACGAAGCCGCGACGGCGCCGGATGCCTGGTTCGAGCGGCTGATGAAGTGGTCAACGAATTGATCGTCGCCTTTCGCTCCGCGAAAGTAGCGCGCTACTTTCGCGGAGCGAAA
>DASVHB010000764.1:0-14829 GCA_036379195.1 Pirellulales bacterium | reverse complement strand
TGCGTAGCGTGGCTGACTAGTTTCTCGCGCAGGGCAATTCGCCGGCCGTGAGTCTCGTGTACGACGCCGGGCATTTGGAGCGTCTCTTGTACGATGATGGTCTCGTCGGCGGGGGCCAGCGGAAATGCTTCCAGCGGCTTTCCGGTCTTGCTCCGCTTCGGTAGACGCGATCGGGCTGCCATCATGCTATGCCACGCCAGCCGGCCGAGTTGCCGCGCCGGCCGGAGGCTCAATCCAGCCAGCACGAAATCGCTGGCGCGGCGCAACCATGTCGAAGCAAACACTCGCGACGTGCCCATCCAGTCGATGGTGAAGAAGAACACTGGCGTCAGCACCAGGCCGAACAGCGTCACGCCCAACATGCCGCTGAACACCGCCACGCCGAGCGCCTGCCGCATCTCGGCGCCCGCGCCGTGCGATAAGATCAACGGCACCACCCCCAGAATGAACGCGAACGACGTCATCACGATGGGCCGCAATCGCAGCCGGCAGGCCGCTAGCGTGGCCTCGCGCCGCGACACGCCGGCCAATCGCTGCTGCTTGGCAAACTCGACGATCAAAATGGCGTTCTTGCTGGCCAGCCCCACCAGCACGACGAAGCCGACGCGCGTGAAAATGTTCACATCGAGGTGCCAGATCCTCACGCCCACCAGCGCGCTGAGCAGGCACATGGGCACCACCAGGATGACCGCCAGCGGCAGCGACCAGCTCTCGTATTGCGCGGCCAGCACCAAAAACACCATGACCACGGCGAAGCCGAAAATCACCGTGGCCGTGTTGCCGGCCAGCAGCTCGAGGTAGGACATGTCGGTCCACTCATACGACATGTTGGTCGGCAGGTTCTCGGCGGCCAGCCGCTCCATGATCTCCATGGCCTGGTGCGAACTGACGCCCGGCTTGGCCATGCCGTTGATCGAAGCCGCCGGATACATGTTGTAGCGCGTGAGCAGCAGCGGCCCGTTGACCTCGTTCACGCTGGCCAACGACCCGACGGGCACCATCACGCCGTCGCTGTTGCGCACCTTCAGCCGCGACAGGTAGTCGGGCGAATCGCGAAACTTGGGGTCGGCCTGCACGATGACCTGCCAGGTGCGGCCGAAGCGGTTGAAATCGTTGACGTACAACGAGCCTTGATAGATCCGCAGCGTATCGGCGAAGTCTTGCAGCGAGACGTGCCGCGTCATGCACTGTCGCGGGTCGGGAATGACGCGGTATTGCGGCACGTTCGCGCGGAAGGTGGTGGTGGGCCGATCGATGCCGGGCGATTCGCCCGCCGCGCGGGCCAGGTTGTCGGTCTCGGCCTGCAACACCGCCGGCCCCACGTCGCCGCGGTCTTCGACCATCAGCATGAAGCCGCCCGCCCGGCCCACGCCGCGAATCGGCGGCGGCGGAAAGAGCATGATCGTCGCCCCTTCGATCTGCTTGCTGAACTCGGCTTGCAAATCCATCAGTACGCGCATGCTGGAAAGCGCCGGGTCGCGCCGCTCGTGATAATCTTTCAAATTGACAAACATCGAGCCGAAGTTCGAGCCGAAGGCGTTGAGCACGAACGATTGCCCGGTGATGCCCGAGCAGTGCTTCACGCCCGGATGATCTACGGCGATCCGCACGATCTCGTCGATCACCTCTTGCGTGCGCTCCATCGACGCCGAATCGGGCAACTGCACGTTGACCATCAAGTAGCCCATGTCTTGCGACGGGATGAAGCCCTTGGGGGTGGTGACAAACATCTGGCCGGTCAGCGCCAGCAGGCCGCCATAGATGAGCAGCACGATGGCACTGTACCGCAGCAGTCTGCCAGCCAGGCGGACATAAAAGCCGGTCGCGTGGTGAAACACGAAATTGAACCCGCGGAAGAACCTGCTCAGCAGCCAATTCGTTCCGCGGCCCAGCAGCAATCCGGCGGCGACGCCGGCCACACCGCCGGCCGCCGGCGCCAGCCAGGCCGTATGGCCGTCGAGCTGCGCGACCAGGCCGGCGGGCAAGTAGTGCAGGCCGCGGGCGATCCACGGCGCCAGCATCTCGGCCAGAAACGTCCAACCCGCCCAGCCGCCGATCAACGGAAACGTCAGCCATGGCAGCGGCGGCGCCGCGTGCTTATCGTGCGGGCGAAGCAGCACGGCGGTGAGCGCCGGACTAAGCGTCAGTGAATTGAACGCCGAGATGATCGTCGACACCGCGATCGTCATCGCGAACTGCCGGAAGAACTGGCCGGTGAGGCCGCTGATGAACGCGCAAGGCACGAAGACCGCGCTGAGCACCAGCCCCACGGCGATCACCGGCCCCGAGACCTGCTGCATGGCCTTGATGGTGGCTTCGCGCGGGGCCAGGCCCTGCTCGATGTGGTGCTCGACCGCTTCGACCACCACGATCGCGTCGTCGACCACGATGCCGATGGCCAATACCAGACCGAACAGCGTCAGGTTGTTCAAGCTGAATCCGAAAGCCGCCATGGCAGCGAACGTGCCGACAATGGCCACCGGCACCGCGACCAGCGGAATGAGCGCCGAGCGCCAGTTCTGCAAAAAGAGCAGCACCACCAACGCCACCAGGGCAATGGCGTCGCGCAGGGTGATAAAAACTTCTTTGATCGACTCGCGGGTGTACGGCACCGTGGTGAAGCCGATGTCGTGAACCAGGCCGTCAGGGAATGCCTCGGCCAACTCGTCCATCTTCGCCATCACGCGATCGTGAGTCTCCAGCGCGTTCGCGTCGGGCATCTGAAAGATGGCCAGAAAGACGGTCGGCTGCCCGTCGATGCTGACATTGACGTCCAAGCTTTTGGCGCCGAGCTCAACTCGGGCCACGTCTTTCAGCCGCGTGATGCGTCCGTCGGGCGTGGCCTTCAAGATGATCTCTTCGAACTCTTCGACGTCGGTCAGCCGGCCCAGCGTGTTGAGGGTAATTTGATATTCCTGGTTGGCGGGCGCCGGCTGCTGGCCGATGGCGCCGGTGGCCACCGGCATGTTCTGCTCGCGAATGGCGTCCGCCACATCGGCCGCCGATAGCTTGCGGGCGGCCAGTTTTTCGGGATCGACCCAGATGCGCATGCTGTAGTCGCGCTGGCCAAACACAAACACGTCGCCCACGCCCTCCAACCGGGCCAGCTCGTCTTTAACCTGCAAGATGGCATAGTTGCTGATGTAAAGCTGGTCGTAGCGGCGGTCGGGCGAGATCAGCGCGATGCCCATCAAGATGTCGGGCGAGCGCTTGCGGACGGTCACGCCCGTCTGCTTGATGACGTCGGGCAGCATCGGTACGGCCAGGCTTACGCGGTTCTGCACCAGCACCTGAGCCATATTCACGTCGATGCCGTGATGAAACGTCACGGTCAGATTGTACTGACCGTCGTTGGTGCAGTTCGAAGACATGAACATCATGCCCTCGACGCCGTTGACCTTTTCTTCGATCGGTGCGGCGACCGCTTCCGAGACGTCCTTGGCGCTGGCGCCGGGGTAGGTGCACGTCACCTGCACCGTGGGCGGCGAAACCTGCGGAAACTGAGCCAACGGCAACGTCCACACCGCCACTCCGCCCGCCAACGTAATGACGATCGACAGCACCGCCGCGAAGATCGGTCGATCGATGAAAAAGCGGGAAACCATGTTACGATTTTGGATTCTCGATTTTGGATTTTGGATTTCGTGGCAATCGAAAATCCAAAATCGCCCGTTATTGTTCTTGGCCCACCACTCGTATCTCGACTTTCGCCCCCGGCCGCGCGCGCTGCACGCCGTTGACGATCACGCGTTCGCCGGGCGAAAGACCTTCGGTGATGGCAATCATCCCCTCGTGTAGTTTGCCTACCTGCACCGGGCGATATTCGACTTCGTCTTGATCGTTGACCACATAGACGAACTTCTGGCCCTGGTCCTTGCCAATCGCCGGTTCGGGCACCAGCAGGGCCAGGGCGGGCTCGCCGATCGGCACGCGCACCCGCACGAACAAGCCCGGCGACAGCAGCCGGTCGGCATTGGAAAACACGCCGCGCACTCGCAAAGTGCCCGTGGCGGGGTCGAGCCGGTTGTCGCGGAAATCGATCTCGCCGCGGTGCGGATAGCCGGTCTCGTCAGCCAGTCCCATGTAGACCGGCATGTGCGACTCCGCCGCCGGATCGTTCTGCGACCGGCTTTGTTGGGTCAGGCGCCGCAGACGCAGCATCGTGCGCTCGTCGATGTCGAAGTAAACCCACATGGGGTCTTGCGCCACGATGCGGGTCAGAATCGTGTCGTCGGCTTTGGTGATGTTGCCCGGGTCGATAAACGGCCGGCTCACGCGACCGGTGATGGGGGCCGCGATGGTGCAATAGCCCAGGTTGGTATAGGCGATTTTTCGATTCGCTTTGGCGGCCTTCAGATTGGCTTCGGCCTCGGCTAGATCGCCCGACACCAGGTCGTACTGCTCCTTCGTAATCGTACGCGTCGAATAGGTTCGCTCGGCGCGGGCATGGTCGAGTTGCAGGCGTTTGAGCCGGGCCTCGCATTGCGCCACCACGCCCTCGGTGCGGTCGACCTCGGCTTTGTAGTGAGTTGGACCAATCTCGAACAAGAGCGTTCCTTCTTCGACTTCGGCGCCATGCTTGAAATGGACTGCGTCCACATATCCGGTGACACGAGCGCGAATATCGATGGTTCTCACCGATTCGGTTTGCCCGGTGAACTCTTCGTGATCGGTGACCTCGCGATAGACTGGCAGACTGACCTCGACCAGCGGAGGCTTGGGCTGTGGCATCGCTGGAGCATGCTGCTCGCAACCGGCGACGCACAGCGCGATCGAAAGCACCGAAGCCAGAGAGATGATACGCCTTTTCATGGTTGTTTTATTCAAGCTTTCGCCTACTTCGGTTTACCGCCTCGCGCGACTTCGCGACGGTGACTTACTCCACGAGCCGCCGCCGCGCGCCGTCGCTCAGAATGCCATTGAACACCACATCCAGAATGTCTTGTGCCTGGTCTTCCACCGACTTTTGCCGCCCAGAAAAGTAGTTGGTGAACATCGTGCCATACAGCAGATCGCCCACGACGTCGAGAATGCGCTCGACGGGCATCTGGCGAATGTGGCCATCGGCAATGTATGACCGATAGAGCGTCCGCCAGCGTTCGCGGTTCGCCTCGCGGTGCTCGAAATAGGTCGCTTTGGTGCGATCTTTAAACAGCGCCCGCTCGTGGATCAGCAACTCGGCAAACTCGGGGTGGCTAGCAAAGAACTGCAGATACGCCCGCACCGCCTCGCCGATCCGCTGGGGCGGGTCTTCGATCTTGGCGATCCGCTGGTCAATATATTCGCAGAGCTGCCTCATGCCGCGATCGGCGGCGGCCAGAAACAGTTCGCGTTTGCTAGCAAAATAGCGGTAGAGCGTCCCCTTGCCCACGTGCAGATGGTCGGCCAGTCGCTGGGTGTCTGTTTCCGCATAGCCATATTGCGCAAATAGCCGCGTGGCGGCGTCAAGAATCTGTTCACGGCGGTCGCCGCGGCGAACCTTCTTAGCTCCATCGGGTGGGGTAGCGGTTGGGGCGGAATTCATGGCCGGGCCTCGCTAGGCAAGCGGACTGACTGGTCAGTTTCGTACTATTCTAGACGCCGAAACCTCCATGTCAATGCCGTTTGCCCGGATTCTCGACCGTGCCCACCTTCGGTGTAGTCGGTCTTATCGTAACAGCGCACGATGGCCATCGACGCGCCAGACTTCGATGGTCTGCGGTTGGGATGCTGAGATACGTTTCGAGGACGCCGACGCGACGAAGATGCGCGCGACAAGCCGAGAATCTGACAGCGCCTCGCCCCCCCTCGGAGGAAGTAACTGCCGTGCCACCACGGTGGCCTTGAACGGGAGGGAGATGGCCACAAGGGCCGTGCCGCTGCGTAGCGACTGCCAGACTCGAAAGTTCGAAGCGGGGCCGGAGCCCGGCGCCTTTAACGATTGCGGACGGGCTTGAAGCGTTCGCCGGGCACCACCAGCGAGGTGACGCGAATACCAAACTTGTCGCCGACTTTCACGGCTTCGCCCTCGGCCACCGCCTGGTCGGCCACATGCAGCGCAAGCATCTCCTCGCACGACTTATCGAATTGAATAATCGAGCCGGTTCCCAGTTCGACGATTCGCCCGATCGGCTGCTTCTTGGCGGCCAGCGTCACGATGACCGGAACCTTGATTCGCAAGAGGCTACGAGCATAGCCGGGCAGAGTTTCGACGCCGACCGTCGCTTGAGGCGACTCGGCGGCGGGTGAGGCGCCCGTGATCGGCGGCGAAGTCGGCAGCTTGCGCGGTATTTCTTTTACCAAGATCTCGGCAGGCCGCGTGGCCGGCCAGATCATATTTGCGGTCGCCTCTCTGCCCGATTCGGTGGTTAAGGCCAGCGGCAGCAGGGCCGCGCCCGCCGCCACGCCCCCACGCAGCAGCCCTTCGCCGAGATTGCTGACCCGGGCGGCTTGAAAGTTTTCGGGCGCGAACGGCTCGGGCAAGACCAACAGGCCAAGCTCCTGGGCCAATGTGGTTAATACGTCTTTTTCGGCCGTCGACGGCTGGTTGTACCAGGCGGGGAGCAGGCCGCTGGTTTCTGGCAACATCAGCAGTGCGGCGCTGGTGCCGGTAGTCAGCAAGATGACCAGTCCTGGGCCGTCGAGGTCGGCGGGCGGCGATAGCAGATTGAACGAAGCCGGTTCGCCCACGGCGACCGTGATCGGACTGCCCAGAAACCGCGACCAAGCCGCGCCAATTTCGGCCGCGCGGCCCTGACATGCCGCCACCACTTGATCGGCGATGGCCGGCCCAAATTCTGACAGCATAGGATTTTACCCGACACCTTGGCCTGGCCCGGCCAGGAAGGGCCGGGCGGCGTCGCTTTTATCGGCATGAACGCCCGGAAACTTTAACAGCGGTTGCCAACAACAGCGGTTGGCCACCATTGGCACGTGGCGCGCCGTCGTTTAGAATCGGTAGACGCTATTCTCACTCGATTGTCGGGAGACCGCCATGTTCGTTCGCCGCGGCTTATCGGCGCTGTTTACGCTGGGCGTGTTCATGGGGTTCGCTCGCGCGGCCGAGGCGAAAGTCGTCGAACGATGGAACGACCTGTCGCTTGACCCGCGCGTGATTCGCTACGACGCAGACAAAGACCAATTCGTCCGCCAGGACAGCATTTTTTCGACGATCAAAAACAAGCGGCCGGGCGGCAAACATTCGTACTCGGGCAGCCGATTAGATCAATACCGGTTTCACGGCAAACCGGGCCGCGGAGGCATCTACGACGCCCTCGACGCTCATAAGCGGCATCTCGACCCGCGGAACTATGAGTACCGGAAACGATGAGCGTTCTCGACCGTTTTCGTCTGGACGGCAAGCGCCTGTTCATCACCGGCGGCACGCGGGGCCTGGGCCGAGAAATGGCGCTGGCCATCGCTGATGCCGGCGCCGATGTGGTTTTGGTCGGCCGCGATGGTCAAAGTCTCGAGCAAACCGCCGCCGACATTCGCCGTCTGGGCCGCCAGGCGCACACGATTCAAGCCGACGTCGGCTCGCCCGACGCCTGCCAGGCCGCCTGCGAAGAGGCGCTCAGCAAATACGCGCCGATCGATATTCTGATCAATAACGTCGGCGGGCGGCGCGTGCCCACCCCAACGGTCGAAATGCCGCTGGACGTCTGGCGGCAGATCATCGATCTCAACCTGACCAGCACCTTTCTTTGCACCAAACTGCTGGGCACGCCGATGGTCGAGCGCCGGCGGGGGCGTGTGATTAACATTGCCTCGATCTCGGGCATGGTGGCCAATCGCGGCATCGGCGGGCGCAGCTATGAGACGTCGAAGGCCGCCGTCATTCAATTCACACGAGCGACCGCGGCAGACTGGGCGCCGCTTGGTGTGACGGTGAATGCCATCTGCCCCGGCGGTTTTATGACCGAGCCGAACCAGCGCTGGTCGCGCGAACATCCCGAGGTGATCGATGCGTTCAAGCTGCAAATTCCGATGGGCGATTTCGGTCAGCCCGAAGACCTCGGACCTTTGGCTGTCTATCTGGCCAGCGACGCGGCGCGATATATGACCGGCGCGGCGCTGGTGATCGACGGGGGTTATACGCTCTGGTAGCCGATGTGGTCGATCTTTGCTCGGTCGCGACGGCCGGATACCATGCGCGTCGAAATGACCCGAACCCTGTTGGCGGCCATCGCGCGGCTGATTAGCGGCGCCAGCGTGCGCTGGATCGACTGCCAGCCCGACACCTGCCAGCGCGTTTACTTTGCCAACCATACCAGCCATCTCGATGCGCTGGTGCTCTGGTCGTCGCTGCCGGCGGAGGTGCGCGTGGTCACTCGGCCGGTGGCCGCCAAAGATTACTGGGAAAAGGGACGGATTCGCCGCTATCTCTCGACGCAGGTGTTCGACGCGCTGCTGATCGACCGGCGGCAGATCAAGGTACACCAAAGCCCCGTCGATCTGATGGTCAAGGCAATCGGCGATACGCACTCGCTGATTGTTTTTCCCGAGGGGCACCGCAACCTCGACGCGGAGATTCAAGAATTCAAGAGCGGGCTGTATTATCTGGCCAAAAAGCGACCCGACTTGGAGCTGGTGCCGGTGTTCATTGACAACCTGAACCGAGTGCTGCCGCGCGGCGAATTCTTACCGGTGCCGCTGTTGAGCTGCATCACCTTCGGGCCGCCGATCTGGTTGGAGATGAACGAACCGAAGACTGAGTTTTTGCAGCGGGCTCGGGAGGCGGTGAAGCGGCTGAAAGAGGCGTAATCACACCTAGCTGGGTCATCGCTTACGTGTCTTCCACGCCTGATGGAAATAGACTTCCCCCTTAGCATGGTCCACCTCAAAGAGGATTGCGAGCGGCAACTCGATCAATAGATCGTCGAGCGCGGCTTTGTACCAGCGAACGCGGAAAGTCACAGGCTCTCCAGATGCTTCAAGACTTCTTCTGTGCTGTAGGTAGGCCCCTGACGCCGCTGCCGCAGTTCCTCATCGCTGAGCTTGGGGCGGTCCCGCTCGGCCGCCTCGTAATCAGGTTCGGGCGTGAAGGTGCCCAGCACTAGGCCTTTTTCGTCACAGATCTGCAATGGTACATCGGCCTGGGCCAATTGGCGCCCCAACGCCGAGTCGACGACTATTCGGGTCATAGTATCCTCGCAAAACCTCCGTTTGACGACTGCAATAGATTATATTCTAAGTCCGATCGGGCGTTTCTGCCAACGTGCCGCGATGGTCCTTAATGCGGGCTGAGCAAGGAGCCCCCCATACGGCGGCTGCCTACTTAACGTGATGCCTCGGAACCGAGCGCCGCCCTACGCGTTTTAGAAGATCGCACGATTAAGGCGTGGCGCGCTTGGGGAATTGCCGTGCGATGGCCAGTACCTCTTCCAGCACGTGGCCGTTGGTGGCGATGGCCTCGCCGCCGTGGATGGTGGCGTTGCCCTGCCAATCGGTGAAGCTGCCGCCGGCTTCTTCCAAAATGGGTTGTAGTGCCGCGCAATCCCACACGTTCATCTGGGGATCGACCATCACCTCGGCCCGCCCGGTCGCCACCAGCAGATAGCCATAACAATCGCCCCAGGTGCGCGCCAGCCGGCAGGCGGCGTCAAGTCGCTCGTAAGCGGCCGGCCGCCCGGTGGCGGCAAAGTTTCTGACCTCCGACGTGCAAAACAAGCTGTCGGCGAGTCGGCTGGTGCTTGACACACGGGCAGGCAACGGCGGCGAATCGCCGCGCTGCGCCCAGGCGCCGTGCCCCACCGCCGCCGACACCATTTCGTCGAGTGCCGGAACACGAATCACGCCCACGACGCTGCGGCCCGCGAATTCAACACCAATCAATGTGCCATAGAGCGGCACACCGGAGATGAACGACTTGGTGCCATCGATGGGGTCGAGAATCCAACGGTATCCGGAGGTGCCCGGCTGCTCGCCCAGTTCTTCACCCAAAATGCCATCGCTGGCAAAAACCGCGGTGATGCGCCGCCGCAAATGTTCTTCGGCCCGCCGGTCGGCGATGGTCACCGGCGAACGGTCGCGCTTGAGTTCGACGGCGTAGTTATCTTGGCGAAAATATTCGAGTGTGATCGCGCCCGCCTCGCGCGCCACGGTACGCGCCAAATCGAGTCGCTCTACAAGGTCCGCGGGCCGCATCAGCTACTCCAAGGACTGACAGAAAAATTGTTGACAGAAAAATGAAGCAGAGAAAGAGGGAGAGATGCGGACGATCGAGCTAACGTCATCAACCGCGCCGCATCGACCGCGTCGCCTTCCCATTTTTCTGTCAGCAATTTTTCTGTCATGTCCGATGTGGAAGCCCGACGCGTTAGCGAGAGAAAAGCCGGCCCATCCCCTCGCTTACGCGTCGGGCTTCCAGGTTCCGCATTCCCACGATCGTGCAAGGTCATTTAAGCGCCCGAAGCGGCGGCGTCTGATTTGATGGGGCTGGCCTCGGCGCGAAAGGCGTGCCAGACCAACATGGCCGCGCCGCAAACTAAGAAACTGTCGGCCAAGTTGAAATTCGGCCAAACCCACGCCTGGTATTTGAACAAGATCCAGTCGCGCACGGCGTGAATGCGCACCTGGGGATCGCCCGGCAGCGACCAAAACCCCAACCGGTCGTAGAGATTTCCCAGGATGCCGGCCATCACGCAGCCCAGCGCGATGGTGAGCAGCCAATCTCGGGCGGCGCCGGCCACGAAAAGCCAATAGATGATGCCCACCGCCGCGGCGACTGACAGCGCGGCGAACAGCCAGACCTTACCCTGGCCCATGCCGAACAGCGCGCCCTCGTTCAAGCTGGTCTGAAAGCCGCAGATGCCCTGCCAAATCCACCAGGTTCGCCCGCCGGGCCGTCCCAGCGCGGCGAACACCCAATGCTTGGTGGCCAGGTCCAAAGCGCAGCCCACTATTGCGATCGACGAAAAAACGACGTAACGGTTGGGGGCAACGGCCTTCATGGCGTCAGCCGCGTTCGAGCTGTCCAGCGCATTTGACGCACAGCGGGGCGTACGGCAGCGCATTGAGCCGGGCCTTGGGAATTTTCACCCCGCATTCATCGCATTGACCATAGGTGCCGTCTTCGATCCGCTCCAGGGCCATTTCGATCAGTTCGAGCGTGCCTTCCTCATTTTCCATTAGGCTGAGCGTAAACTCTTGCTCGAAATTATCGCTGCCCAGATCGGCCATATGGATGGGCATGCTGGAGATTTCGCGGGCGCCATCCATGCGGTTTTTCCGCAAGGCCGCATCGGCCATTTGACTGACGTCGCCGCGCAAACGCGCACGTAAAGAAAGCAGCCGCTCCTTATAGACCTTGGCCTCTGCTTTTTTCATCCGAAAATCTCCTGAGTTGCCCTAGCAGTAAGTGCCCCCCGAATATACAGAATCGTTATTCTAAAATGGCCACGGCGGCCCGTCAATCAAACGGCGGCCCGGTCAGAATCGGGCCGCGGCGACGATTTGCCGGTCAGCCGCGCGATGGTCGGCTGCAGTTGGGGCACTTTATCGGCAATCCGCTCTAGCACGCCTGCAAAAAAGGGAATGTCGGGGGCCAGCGTGATGGCGCCCCAGGCGATGAACACCCAGCCGGGCAAGATGGGCAGCAGCAGTCCCGCTAAGCCCAACGCCAAAAGCCCCCAGCCCGCCAATTGCCGGGCGATTTTCCAGCCCAGCGAAGTGCGATTGTCGTTGGTGTGCGGCGCTTGATAAGGGTTTTGGGCGTCCATCTCGGAATTTTACGCCTGTGGGTCTCTGTAGGGAACAGACTCATATGCGGAAGGCCGTAGGGTGGGCCGAGCGCGGCGAGTCCCACTTTCTGGCGATGACTCGACACGGCAACCATGACGCGGCAAATGGTGGCACACGCTGCGCTCGGCCCACACTACGTCGCTGAGCCGCGGCAAACCCACCAAGCGACTGCCGATTTTAATCGTTGGCTATTCGCCTTTTTTCATTTGAGCTGACTATAATCATCTAGAGAGGTTCGACCCGCCGTCCGCATCGGGAAAGCTGCCTCCCGCCTGAGCTTTCCCTAGCTTTTTTGCCCCACGAACGCTTCGCGTGACCGATCGCTTTGTCACTGTCGTTGGCCTGACCGTTTTTCTGGCATCTCTGTACGGCTGTAAAAGGTCCGAGGAAATCCGGCATTACACGATTCCCAAGCAAGAGGCGATTGACCAGTTGGCGGGTGGTTCGGCCGGGTCCAAAGATCAAGCTGATCAACCTGAACCGAGCCGCATGCTGGCCGCCGCGGTGCTGCGACCGCAGCGCGCCTGGTTTTTTAAACTGACCGGTGCCGAAGACACCGTCGCCGCCCACGAGGCGGCCTTCCGAGACTTTCTCAAATCATTGAGGTTCGCCGACGACGGCTCCCCGCCCGACTGGACGCTGCCCGAAGGTTGGAGCCAGCGGCCCGCCAGCGGGATGCGCTATGCGACGCTCGAAATCGACGCTGACCCGCCGTTGGAAATCTCGGTAACCACGTTGGGCCGCGAAGAAGGCGGCGACGCGGCGTATCTGTTGGCAAATATCAATCGTTGGCGAGGGCAAATGGGCCTGGCCGATCTCGACGCGGGACAGCTTCAGAAGCAGACGGAACAGATCGCCTTCGCGGGCGGCGAAGCCATGTTCGTCGATTTGGTGGGCCGTATGAAGCCGGGCGGCCCAATGATGCCGGGCGGGGCGCCGTTTGCCCCCGGCGGCCCAGGCCGTTCGGCGGGTCCAGCCCCGCTCGATCACAATAGCAAACCGCGAGCGTCCGTGACGAGCGGCGCCCCCGGCCTGAGCTACGAGACGCCCGAGGGCTGGAAAGAACAGCCGGCGGGCGGTTTTCGTCTTGCCAGTTTTCAAGTGACCGTGGGTGGTCAAAAGGCGGAGATCACCGTGGTGGTGGCGGGCGGCGATTTGCTGGCCAACGTGAACCGCTGGCGCGGACAGATCGAACTGGATGCCACCACGCAGGAGGAGCTCGATCGCGTGGCCCAGCCCATTGACGTCGGCGGTCATCAAGGCACCTATGTCGAATTAACCGGTCCGAAAAAGACGACGTTGGCGGTGGTGGTCGAGGCAGCGGGCCGAACCTGGTTCATCACCTTGAAGGGCGAGAACGAACTGGCCCAACGCGAAGCGGACAACTTTAGAAATTTTGTGCGTTCATTAAACATCGCGGAGCGTTGAATCGGGCATCGCCCACCGTAGGATGACCTTCCTAGGTCGTCCAGGGCGGGCTACCTAGCCAAATGAGCCCACACTAACCCGAAGCGCAAGCGAGGAGGAACAACGGACTTGCCTCGCTTGCGCATCGGGTTGCAGTCAAACCGAGCGCAAGCCAAGGAGCGTAGATCATGGCGGAGAGCAAACCGGAGACGTCGATGCCCGGTGGCAACCGATTCACCATCGAAGGCCACGGCGAGCCATTAGCCATCGGTCCGCTGCTAGCGCAAATACTGGCGCCGCTGGCTTCGCTGAAAGTGACGGTGGTCACCTTTGCCTTGGCGATTTTTCTGATTTTCGCCGGCACGCTGGCCCAGGTCGATCAAGACATCTGGGTAGTCATGGGCGAGTACTTTCGGACGCCGATTGCCAAGATCCCAGTGCAGATTTTTGTGCCGCGATCCATTCCGTTGTCGGGCTGGTTTTACTTTCCCGGCGGTTTCACCATCGGCTCGGTGATGCTGGCCAATTTGCTGGCGGCGCATGCCCTGCGTTTCAAGCCACAAGCCCGCGGCGGCCGACTGCTCGCCGGGCTGGGACTGATCACGCTCGGCGTGCTCATGACCTGGCTGGTGGTGGCCAGCGGATCGAACAAGTCGGGCATCGAAGGCGAGCCGCTCATCAACTGGAATACGCTCTGGCAGATCTGCAAATGGGGTCTCTTTGCCCTTTGGCTGGGCGACGTGGCCAGCCTGATTGCCAGCTTTGTCTCGCCCAACACCGAAAAGCCGCAAACGATCAAACGCTGGACGCTGTCTGGGTTCGGCCTGCTGCTGGGAGGGTTGGTCGGCGCGCTCATCTACTATGGCAACGACGCCGCGCTGAGCGGTCCCTCGATGCGTATTCTCTGGCAGTTGATGAAGGGCGGCTTTGCCGGTCTGGTGCTGCTGGCCGGTTGCGTCTTGCTGTTTCGCAAGCGGGCGGGCATTGTGCTGCTGCACGCCGGTGTGGGATTGATGATGCTCAACGAGCTGATCGTCTACGGACTGCACGTCGAAGGCATCATGCAGATTCGCGAAGGGCAAACGGTCAACTATGTGCAAGACATTCGCTCGCTCGAGCTGGCGATCGTCGATTCGTCCGACGCAGAACATGACGACGTGGTGGCAATTCCGCTATCACGCTTGAAAGACGCCTCGGAGAAAGTCATCAGCGACCCGGCCCTGCCGTTTGACGTCGAACTGGTGAAGTTCTTGCAAAACGCCGACCTGCGAAGCGCACGCTCCGGCGAAAAGAACCTGGCCGACGCCGGCCAAGGCGTTACGCTGGCCGTCGACGAGGCGCGGCCGAGTTCGGGCACCGACATGGGCGGCGGCGTTGATATGTCGGCGGCTTATGTGAAGTTTGTGAACAAGGAAACCTCGCAATCGCTGGGCACCCATCTGTTGGGGCTCTACCCGGCCTTGGCGCACGAGCAAGTCGCCGTAGAAGACAAAAACTATCACGTTGAACTGCGGTTCAAACGCGACTACAAGCCCTACGCGATCCATCTGATCGATGTCCGCTTCGACAAATACATGGGCACGAATACGCCCCGAAACTATTCGTCGGATGTGCGGCTGATTGACCCTAGCCGGCATGAAGACCGCCAGGTGAAAATCTGGATGAACAACCCGCTGCGCTATGCCGGCGAGACCTTCTATC
>DASVHB010000763.1:0-6650 GCA_036379195.1 Pirellulales bacterium | reverse complement strand
TGGCCCGATACCGAATCGGCCGGCCTGGTCCGACGGCTGATGACCGACCCCAGTTTGGAGGTGCAAAAACAATTGGTCGCGGCGCTGGCCGATTGGCCGCTGCCGCAGGCCGGCCCCCTGTTGTTCGACGCCATGGAGCGCGGTGGTTATTTGTCGCGCAAGCTGGCCGCCGCGCAATTGGCCGAACGTTGGCCGGCGGCCGAAGAGTTCTCGGCCGATGCTCCGCCGCAGCGCCGCGCCGAGGTGCTGGCGTCGCTGACCCGTTCCTGGGACGAACAACAAGCCGCGGCGGCGACCACCTCGGCCGAACCAGCGGCGCCGCACCGCGCCGACGCCAGACCGGGCATCTCGCCCGAGCGTGTCGAAGCGGCGGCAGAGTTGATCGCGCGGTTGCACGAATCTCCGCCCGACGGTCCCGCGGCCGCCGAGGCGTTGCGGGCGCTGCGCGCATTCGGCCCGGAATTGCCGGAAGCATTGGCCGAGTTGGTAACTCAGCGGCAAACCGCATTGCCCGATGTGGTGTACCGCGAGGTGCTGCCGCGTTTTGGCGACGAATTCAGCGAACTCGACCGGCTTACTTCGGCCGATGTGCAACAGCGCCGCCGCGCCGCCGCGCGGCTGGCCGATCGCACGCGGCGCGCGCCGCTTTCGCTGCTGGCCCTGGCGCGGCTGGCCGAAGTCGGCGCCCGCGAACCCGACGCCCTAGTTTGGGGCAGCATGTTGCGGTGCGTGGCCGGCGACGGGCGCGGCCAGTCGATTCGATTGGCCTACGCCGGCTTGGGGCACAATTCACCCGAAGTTCGCCGCCTGGCCATCGAACACCTGGCGGAGCACCCGTCGCCAGAACACGCTCGGCTGCTGCTGCCCGCCCTGCAAGACAAACAGCAATCGGTGATGTTGGCGGCCATCAAGGCGCTGGGCCATCCGGGCATGCTCGACGACACTGCTCCGCTGGAGCGGCTCTTGACCACCAACGACCGCAAGCTGCGCGTGGCGGTTACGCAAAGCCTGATGTTGCTGAAGGCCGAGCGCGGGCCGGAGATGTTGGAACTTTTGGCGCACGATCCCGACGCCGATACGCGCCGGCAGGCAGCCTTGATGATGGGCCGCTTCGCCGAGCCTCGCTATACCGGCACGCTGATTGGGCTGCTCGACGATACGTTGGGCGTGCGATTGGCGGCATTGGCCAGCCTTCCGCGCGTGGCTGGCCACGACACCGCCGGCGCCGAAGCCGACACGAACAGCCTCGACCGCATTGGCCGCTGGAAGCAATGGTGGGAACACGGCGACGGGTCGTCCGCTCCTTAGTAATGGTACTCGAAGCCTTGAACGCCAGTGGCTCTGCACGCCTAGCCTTGAGCCGCTCGCTCCATCTATCATAACCCCATGACACTCATCTCGCCCGACGAGCGGCGGAGGATCGAATCGCTCGATCGCCAGGCCCTCGAAGCTTCTCAGCTCCGACGGCTCAATGCACTGCTGAGAACCATCCTGCCGAGCAATCGGTTCTACGCCACGCAACTGGCCGGTTTTAAGCCGCCGCTGCGCGTCATCGGCGAATTGGCGTCGCTGCCGTTCACATCAAAAGAGCAACTTCTCGGCACGCCCGACGACGCCGGCCTGGCCGCCAACCGCACCTGGCCGATCGAGCGGTATGTGCGGTTTCACCAGACGTCGGGCACGCGCGGGCGGCCGCTGGCGGTGCTCGATACGGCGGACGATTGGCGCTGGTGGCTCGACTGCTGGCAATATGTATATGACGCGGCGGGCGTGACGGCGGGTGACGCGGTGCTGATGGCGTTTTCGTTCGGACCATTTATCGGCTTCTGGAGCGCCTACGACGCGGCCGCGGCCCGGGGCTGCCTGGTCGTGCCCGGCGGGGGCATGTCGAGCGCCGCGCGGCTCGAGCTGATACGCACCAGTCGCGCGGCGGTGGTTTGCTGCACGCCCAGCTATGCCTTGCACCTGGCCGAAGTGGCCGCCAGCCGGCAAACCGATGTCGGCAAGCTCGGCGTGCGCGTGCTGATCGTCAGCGGCGAACCGGGCGGGTCGATCGTCGCCACGCGCTCGCGCATCGCCCATGCCTGGCAAGCTCGAGTGTTCGATCATGGCGGCGCCACCGAAGTCGGCCCTTGGGGATTTGCCGATGACGCCCAGCGGGGCCTGCACGTCAACGAGGCGGAATTCATCGCCGAGTTTCTGGCGGTCGATACCGGGCGACCGGCACGCGAGGGCGAACTGGCAGAACTGGTGCTGACCACACTGGGACGTGCCGGCAGCCCGGTGGTTCGCTATCGCACCGGCGATCTGGTGCGGCCCGTGTGGAATCACGGCCAGCAGCGGCGATTTGTGTTGCTCGAAGGCGGCGTGCTCGGCCGCCGCGACGACATGCTTATCGTTCGCGGCGTCAATGTTTTTCCCTCGGCCATTGAGCAGGTGGTCCGCACGTTTCCTGAAGTGGTCGAGTACCGCATGACGGTGTTCAAAGCGGCTGAGATGGATCAACTGCTGGTTGAAATCGAGGATCATCTCGATCGGCCATCGCGCGTGGCCGACGAGCTGCGTCTGCGGCTGGGTTTGAACATTGAGGTCCGCGCCGTCCCGCCCGGCACGTTGCCCCGGTTCGAAGGCAAGGCCCGGCGATTGGTCGATCAACGTTAGTTGCCGCTCAGGTCTGCTATAATACCTACTGCCATGACGTGGTCGCCGTTCAAGATCACGAGGGACGAAATGGTGAGCTGATCGAAGGGGTATTATTGGAGAAGCCGCCGGGCTTAGAAAAACGGCAGTTAGCGATCATGCTGGCTGGCACGTCTTGCCGGGATTTGAATTTGCGCTTGCCGAGCTATTCGGCGAACTCACCGACACGGGAGAAAAATGGCAACCATTTTAACGAGATCTCCGCTGACCATCGCCGAATTGGTCGAGCGGCTGGGCGGCGTGCCGCTCGACCGCATCCGGTGCCGGCCTGCGTTGGGGACGGCCACGGTCCAAGATGTCATCGACATTCACGCTCGAGAAAAGCGATTGTGTGAACTCATCGACGG
Organism: Pirellulales bacterium; assembly: GCA_036379195.1. GTDB lineage: Bacteria > Planctomycetota > Planctomycetia > Pirellulales > JAICIG01 > JAICLL01. The sequence continues at coordinate 3,603 of DASVHB010000763.1, read as the reverse complement.
GGTGCTCGTGGAGAAGGTAATGGGACTGCCCGAATCGCGTATTGGGGTATGGGTAGGGACCATCATCAATAATTATGTCACGTCGCATGACCTCGGGGTTGTCACCGGAGCCGATGGCACCATGCAGCTCTACCCTGATCGCGTGCGGATTCCTGACGTCGCCTTCACGAGTTGGGAGCGAATACCGGATGAGGAGTTTCCGTCGATGGCGGTCCCTTTGCTCTCGCCCGATCTGGCAGTCGAAGTGCTTAGCGAGGGCAACACCCAGCGTGAGATGGAGCTAAGGCGACAGGACTACTTTGCGTCCGGAACCCGACTCGTTTGGCAAATCGATCCACGTCGGAACACGGTGACCGTCTATCGGTCGCTGACGGATTTCCAGGTATTCCGCGAGCATGACCAATTGGACGGCGGCGAGGTGCTGCCTGGTTTCTCGATCAAAGTCAGCGAATTTTTTCCGCCCCAGCGCCGCCGCACACCGTGAAGCCCGCCCTCAGCCAGGTCTGTTCGCTCGACTCGCCCTTCGAGAAAGACGTCGAAGATTACGCCGCCGGCGCTTGCCATGCCATCGAAATCTGGCTGGGCAAGCTCGAACGTTTCCTTGAGGCGCATACGGTCGACGATGTTCGCCGGCTGCTGGCCGAGCATGACATGACCGCGCCGGTGGCCAGCTTTCAAGGTGGGCTGCTGGCCAGCCAAGGCGATGCCCGGCGTGAGCACTGGGCGCATTTCGAGCGGCGGCTGAGGCTGTTGAATTCGCTGAGCATCGAGACGCTCGTGATGGCCTGCGATGTAATGGGGCCGCTGGCGCAACACGACCTAGACCGGGTGCGGGCGTCGCTGGCTCAAGCAGCCGGCATGGCCGGCCAGGAGGGAGTGCGGCTGGCGCTGGAGTTTCAAGCGACCGCCGCGCTGGGTAACAATCTGCAAACGGCCGCGGCTTTGGTGGACGAAGCAAACTCGCCTTATTTGGGCCTTTGCTTCGACGTGTTTCATTACTATCTGGGGCCAAGCAAGCCGGAAGACCTGGCATACTTGTCGCACGAGAATCTGTTTCACGTGCAGTTGAGCGACCTCTCGGGCACACCGCGCGAGCTGGCCGCCGACGGCGACCGTATTTTGCCCGGCGACGGCGACTTTCAATTATCGCCCATCTTCGAGGTGCTGCGGGCGATCGATTATCAGGGCTACATTTCGCTGGAGCTGATGAATCCACAGATTTGGCGTGTGCCGGCGCGGCAACTCGGCGAGGTGGGCATGACGGCGCTGCGCAGGTTGCTCGGCCAGGCGAGCATGGGCGGGGTATAATGGATTGAATGACTAATTCCAGCCGCAGCACGCGACGCGAATTCCTGCAAGGCAAGTCGGCTTCCGACGCGGTTGCGGACCTGCTCGACCGCGACTTGCCGGCGGCCCCGCAGGCCGCCATTGCGAGCGAAAACTATCTGCTCCAGTTCGGCCGCCGCGCGATGGCCTGCCAGTTCGAGGCATTTTTTAACGCCGGGCAATTTGCCGGCGCCGCCGAGGCTGTGATGTCGGCGTTCGAGCTGATCGACCGGCTCGAAGCCCAGATGACCGTGTTTCGCGATGATAGCGAGATCGCACGCATCAATCGCGCCGCCGCCACGCAGCCGGTCGAAGTCGAATCGCGGCTGTTCGAGTTGCTTCGCCGCGCCGTGGAGTTGAACCGGCAGACTGACGGCGCCTTGGACATCACTTCGGGCCCTTTGACGAAGGTATGGGGGTTTTATCGGCGGCAAGGAGCGATTCCCGACGCGGCCGAACTCTCCGGCGCGCGCGACCATGTCGGCAGCCAATGGCTCGATCTGAGCGACACCGCGCGTACGGTCCGGTTCTTGAAATCGGGCATGGAACTCAATTTGGGGGCCATCGGCAAAGGCTACGCGCTCGACCGCGTGGCCGAGGAGCTTCTCGTGAGCGGCGTCGATAGTTTTCTGCTGCACGGCGGCAGCAGCAGCGTGCTGGCCCGCGGCTCGTGCGGCCTGGCTGACGGCGCTGGTTGGAAGGTCGATTTACGCCACCCGTTACACCCGGAACGCTCGCTGGCGGAGTTTCGGCTGCGCGATCAGGCGTTAGGCACGTCGGGCGCCGGCACACAGTTTTTCCGCCATCAGGGGCGGAGATACGGCCACATTCTCGACCCGCGAACCGGCTGGCCGGCCGACGGCGTTTATTCCACCACGGTCGTCACCACCAACGCCGCCGACGCCGACGCACTGGCCACCGCGCTGTATGTTCTAGGACCGCAGCGCGCGGCGGCCTGGTGTCGCGAGCACCCCGAGATCGGCCTGCTCATGGCGGTTCCCGGCACGGGCGGAAAGCAGATCGAATTGGTCACCGCCGGGCTGGCGGAAGACTCCTGCAAGCTCGTCGGGCTTTGAAATTACCCCGATCGCCCAATTGCGATATACTTAACAGGGTACATCGCCTCTGCCAAGGCGGCCCACCGACATCCAGCCTGCTCTCATGATGGACGCCTTGATGAACGACGTTGCTCCCTACCTCAAGTGGGGCGTGGCAATCGTCTTGACCGGCATGGGTTTGCCGGTGCCCGAAGAAGTGTTCGTGATCGGAGCCGGACTGGATAGCCACGCCGGCACGCTCGAACCTTGGTTGGCCTTGATCACCTGCCTGATTGCCGCCGTGCTGGGCGACTGTGCGATGTATGCCATCGGCTATCATTTCGGGCATGGGCTGCTGCGCGAGCATCCTTGGTTTGCCAAACTGCTCCATCCGCGACGCGAGCGGCAAATGGAGGCCATGATCCGCCGGCATGGGCCGAAGGTGTTTTTGACTGCCCGGTTTCTGGTCGGCGTGCGCTCGCCGGTCTATGTGGCGGCGGGCATTTTGAGAATTCCCTTTCGGCAGTTTCTGTTGTTCGATACGCTCTGCGCGTCGCTGGTGGTTTCGCTTTTCTTTGGGCTGAGCTACCGCTTTGCCGACCAGATCGTGGGCCTGTGGCATCAGATCCGCGAAGCCGAGATCGCCCTGACCGTATTGATTGTGGTCGGTATCGCGGCGGCGGCGTTCTATTTTTACTGGCGGCACCGGCAGCGCGTGCAGCGCATCCGGTTGCGGAGGCTGAGACGCACGTTGCGAAGGCCACACGATGCCGCGGCCACCGATCGAGGCGAATCGGCGGCCGCTGACGAGGCGGCGTGAGGAACCTGACCGCCGGCATTTCTCACCACGCGCGGGTGCGAGATCCGGGCTAGGAACTCGCCCCGCCGCAAGCCATAATGGCGCTGCCATGTCTACCAACGTCAGCGCAGTCGCTAAAAAAATCATCGGCAACGTCGAGAAAGTCATCCTGGGCAAGCGGCAAGAGTTGCTGCTGGCGATGGTGGCGTATTTTTGCGAGGGGCACATTCTGCTGGAGGACGTGCCCGGCGTGGCAAAAACCATGTTGGCCCGCGCGCTGGCCCGCAGCATCGACTGCGCGTTCAAGCGCGTCCAGTGTACGCCCGATCTGTTGCCGTCCGATATCACCGGGGCGTCGATTTTCAATCAGAAAGAGGCTGAGTTTGTCTTCCGCCCCGGTCCGATCTTCGCCCAGATCGTGCTGGCCGACGAAATCAACCG
>DASVHB010000762.1:0-2562 GCA_036379195.1 Pirellulales bacterium | reverse complement strand
CGCCCATCGCTTCCTTCGCGCCAAACACCACGCCTTTTTTGACCACGCGCCGCACGACCGCACGCGCGATGATCGAGGGATAGATCGCCGCATGCTGCTCGACGGCCATTCGGCCCACGTCGGTAATCGTGTCGGTGGCGCCCGCCGGCCGGCCGTCGATCGCAACGCCGATGCGGGCAATCTGGTTGGGCGGGATAACGATCCGCGGCACTTTCACCGGCGCGATCGTGGGCGGCAGGCTGTAACGGTTGGTGGCACTGAGAATGCGATCGGCAATCAAGAGCGACACCGTCGTGGGCATTTCGAGCACTTCTTCTTTGTAAGGGCCGCGGCCGACCAGTGCGAACACATAAAGTACGCCATGCCCCGGTGAAGAGTGCCGCCCATGCCGAGCCCGCTCCAGGTCGCCGCGACCGTAGGCAAAGCCCGGCTGCCAGCTCACCACCAGGGCGCTGGCCCGGGCCACATCGTCGTAATTGGCATGAGTGGCCTCGCGGATCATGCCGTGCAGATAGGAACCCAACGCCACCTGCTTGTAGGCCAGCTTGGGGTTCTGCCCGTTCTGATCGATCGTGCCGGTTGACGCCTGGACAATCTGCCGCTGCTTGTCGGCCACTTGCTGGGCATAAGCCGCGGCGTCCTGACCATCGCCCAGCAGGTTGGCCAGTGACAGCATCGCGCGGATGAGCACCTTCTCGTAATCTTCGCCGGCGTACGACTTGCGCGTGTCGTCGGTCAACATCGTCAGGGCCGATTCACCCAGGCTGGCTTGCTCGAGGTAGTCGAAGCGGTCGCGGACGCCGCGCAGCGTCTGTTCGCAAGCTTTGGGATTGCCGGCGGCGAGCTCGATCATCGATCGCTCCAGCAACAGCACTTCGCGATCGCGGCGGCCGCGCTTCAGCCCCGCGTCGAGGGTCTCGGCGGCGGTCGGAAGATCGCCGGCGTAGAAGCTGTCGCGCACCGCGAGCAGGCGGCGCTCATGCGTCGCGCAGCCGGCAAGAAGCGCCAGCGGCAAAACCGCGGCGAGCCGGCAATTCGATAATCCGTGAGGGACGTATGACATTCACCAATGCGATTGTCGCAATTCGGCGTCTGTAGGGAACGGACTCCATGCCGCTGGCGTGAACTGCCATTCGACGTTGTCCTGGCCTGACGGCTGGTCGGGTACGCCCAACGTGGCATTCCACCGGACGGCCGATCGACCTCACGCCGCCCGCCGCGGAACGGCACGGAGTCCGTTCCCTACAGACGCTTTGCGGCGAAATCACCTTAACATCATGCCCACCCTACGACTTTGAGTATCGAAACCGATCAACCCCGGTCACCCTCGGAACGGATTCATGCTCCGCAGGCGCCCCAGACGCGAATGGTAATAGCCTTTGCTCAACGTGGCCGATTGCTTGTCGTATTGCCCCGTGTGCACATTCACCAGGTCGAGCGTGAGCAGATAATCGCGCTGATAGTTGCGATTGTCGCGCGTGGTGCCCGACGTCAGCGTGGCGTAGAGCAAATAGTCGAATGGTTGGCCTTGCTGCTCCAGAGTGGCGGCGAAGGCCCGCATGTTCTCGGGCACCATCAACGAGTCGGGCCGCAAGCGCGTTTGCATCAGTCCGGCATCGACAAACCGCTTGCTGACGGGCTGAAACACGTGGCTCTCCAGAATCCGTGAATCGATCTGCTGGTAGATCTGGTCTTTGAAATCGCCCATCTCTTCGGCGCTTAAGTTTTCGACCGCCACGAAGCAGATGCGCGTCGGCCGCGGTCGGCCGTCGGGACCGGGCTGCTGAGCGACGGTCTGGCGGCCAAGCAACTTGGCGACGGCTTCGTCGATCAGGGGCCGATACGTTTCTTCGCCGGCTTGATGGCTGCCGACCATGCCAGGCTCGCCGGGATGCATGACCTTGGCGTACTGATTGCCACGACAACCGAAACAACCAGCCGAAATTGTCAGCAGGGCAAGCTCGATCAAATCGCGTCGTCGCATGGACTCGCTTCCCGAAGATGAAAGAGGTTTAGCGGCGGAGAGCATAGCGAAACACGGCGATTGGGGCTATGTTAAAATGGTGGAATTCGGAGGTTCAGAAAAAAAGAAGACTCCAGGGAGCGTTTGCCTGTAAGCTACCCAATGATCGAGCGACATGACCCGATTATTCAGTTTGACACGAAGGATGTGCTCGTTGCGATGGCCCTTTCTGCGTGCGCCGCTGCAGCGCTGACGGCGAGCAGAAACCTTGCCAAGAATCCACGGCAGTATGCTGCCTCCGTTTGCATCGCTGGGGCTTTTCTCGGTGCCGGCGCAGCAGTCGTCCTAAACGGCCGGCGAAGCGCGCGGCGATCTCAAACCCGTGGTGATGACCTTCGAGTGGGAGTCGCGTGTGGTCTCTGTATGGGGCTGTTGCTGTCATTTGTTATCCCTCCGCCTCCGCGAGCGGAATGGTGGTCACTGCGCGATTACCAGCAATATCAATCGCGGCGTGGAAAGGCGACGCAGCTAAAGAGCGGGCCGCCTACCGTCCGCAAGTCAGCCCGGCAATTTCAGAACGAGTAAACGGTTCCGAATGT
>DASVHB010000761.1:0-5101 GCA_036379195.1 Pirellulales bacterium | reverse complement strand
ATTCGCTCGTCGATCGATACGATGGCGGCACATTTCGGGCACGCGATCGCATCAGCGGGATACGAATCAGGAACCCCGATTTCGCCCGAACAGCCCGGACAGCGAATCCACCGAACGTCGGTTTGCAAGTTATCGTCGCTCGAACCGGTCATCACGATTCTCACCGAGGCGGCAGTTGGCGTTTCCATATTCTGGATGGTGATGGCGATAGACGCAAGCCGATCGCCGGAATTCGATGTCCGCCGCCGAGCAAGGCAAAAGCCACTGAGAAGGACGGCCCGCGCGTGCAATTGGCCAACTTGTGCTGGAACATCGCCGATGGTGTGGATCTCTCCTAACACCGCGCGGCGTTTTGATTACTGGCGGTCTATTGGTATCGCCGTGCATTGCACGCCCTCACCGGGCTGGTGAAAATGCTGACGACCAAGCGGATCGACGAAGTTGAAGGAGGCACCGTCTGCGGCAAAGCGGCGGAGCCTGCCGAAATACTGGCCGAGTTCCCACTTTCGGCGACGGCCATGCTCGCCTCGTGCTCGTTCCGCTCAGCGCCGACGGCGCCGTCAAGCGGTTTTGGCTCGGCCAGACCGAAGTCACGCAAAAGCAGTGGCTGGCGCTGATGCCCGCCAACCCGAGCCAGCAGATTCGCAGCGACCGGCTGCCGGTACACGGCATCGGGCCGGAAGACGCCGCGGCGTTTTGCGAAAAGCTCAACGCGCTGAAGTCGCGGTTTGTGTTTCGTTTGCCGACCCGCGAGGAGTGGTTTCACGCCTTGGAGGCCGGCGACGCCGAGGCGACGGGCAAGCTGGTGTGGCCCGCCTCAAACGAATTCGCTTGGTCGAAAGAAAACGCCGGCGCCAGCTATGACTTTCATCCCGTGGGCGACAAAAAGCCCAACCGCTGGGGGCTGTTCGACATGCTCGGCAACTGCTCGGAGTGGTGCGCCGACGGCAAGGACTACGGCATGTGCTCGTTCGACGACTTGTCAAAACGGCAGGTCGATCAGTATGTCGTTCGCCGCGAGCCTTATCCCAACGTCCAGCGCGAGCACTGGGGCGGCATTGGCATGCGCGTGACCGCGGATCTGCGGTAAGTTCGTCGCGCACAACTAAAAAACGGCCAGGAAGCTCCGGTAAACCAGTTGTTCGGCGTGCGTACCAGTCCATTAGCGCCACTTGGTTGGGTAGGGAACCGGGAGCGTCCACGCTAATGCCGCTTTCCCGACACGAGTCCCGCTTTGTGCTCCCGCTCGATTCTTCGCGAGTGCTGACCATAAACAAAGACGCCAGACAACGATACGATCGTGCCAGTGATGATCGCTGCCCCTGCTGGTGGGCTGGCGCTTAGGGCCACCCAAAGCCCCGCGCCAATAATCGCGATAGACACAACGAACCCCAACCAAAGACCAAACCATGAGCGTCGCGACTCGCCTTTGATGACGGTTGACTCAAGGTCTATGCGGTGCGCGCTCTGCCTTTCAGCCATCGACAAGATTCGTTCTGCGCCTCCTGAAACGATCTCGTTGTATTCCTTGAGAAGTGCTGGCGGTGGTACTGGGCCGCTATAGGAGGTCGTGGTTATTTGACCAGTGATCTGAGCCAATACGGCAGGAGGAATCGCAGACGGAGCGTTCTGCACGATCTCCCGTTTGACTTGCGCTAGCGCCGTCCGCTTGGCTTGCTGCTTACGGCGCTTTGAGCTTTTCGACATGCGCAGACGACCCGAGTTTGGGGCGCGTTCCCGCTAGATCGTCGAGCCATCCTACGCGAATGTCGTTTCCAGCGGCTGTCCAGTCTGCCCAAAGCGCTAGGGAGTCCGCCTCTCTCTCGTTGGCGGAATAGTTGTATTCAGTGAGGAACCCGCCGAAGTCGACCAGTCGGCCGGCCCCTTCCCAAAACGATGGGCGCGCAAAGAGAAATGAACTTAGGTTGCCCATGACAAAAACGTGGCGGCTATTGAAGTTGGCTCCAAATGAATCTTACACGACCAGGGGGCCCGCGGAAATAGGGCACGGACCCTTTTTATAAGATGGCTTATAGACGGGACTTGTGTCTCATTCTTGACTTCCGCTATTACCTCGTCAAATGTCCACATGCCATCCAAGGCCCGCCGTAAGCTGTATAGGTCCCTCGCCATCTTTCACGGCTTCTGCACGATCGCCTCGATCGAATACTCGCCGTGCGAGTGCTGCTCGGGGCCGGGGTCGTAAAAGCCCTCGTCCAAAACGCGCAAGAACACCAGCTCGGCGTCGGGCAGGGCCTCGGCCAACGTGTCGGCCAGGCCGCGCGTGTGCGCGGGCTCGTGGGCGCGGGCCGGGCCCAGCTCGGGCAGCCAATAGGTCTTGTGTTCGGGGTTCCACAGGCTGGGCAGCTCGCGCCGCTTTTCGTACAGGTCGCGGTGCGGCACGCAAACGATCAAATGCCCGGAGCGCATCAAAACGCGATACCAGTTTTTCAGGGCCGTCAGCGGATCGTCGAGGTGTTCCAGCAGGTGTGAGGCGTAGACGGTGAAGTACGATTGATCGTCGATGCCGGCCAGGTGCGTGGCGTCGCCGTCGGCCTTGTCCCAGCGGCGGAACGAGCCGCACAGCGGGTCGTCGCCGCAGCCGAGATCGATGCCCGGCATGGTTTCGGGGGCGAAGCGGGCGAACCAGTTTTCTTCACCGCGGCGACGGGCGGATTTGCGAGTTTCGGCCATCGGAGGGGTTAGGGAACAGGGGACAGGGAATAGGGGAGGGGTCGGGATTCAGGGGTCGGGGGTCAGGGAAGAAAGCCAAAATGCACGCGGATCGCAGAGCTGGCTCGGTTGATCGGATTTGACTTTTTCATTTTGCATTTTGACTTTCTTACCAAACCCCGAGCGTGCTCAGTGTTTCCTCCACGCGTTCCACGAAGCGCCGCACCGTCACCGCCGTGCGGCAGTGCTCGTGGCCGATGCGGCAGATGGCGGTCTCGGGCGGCTCGCCGGGCGCCGTGCGGCGGTCGTGATGGCAGCCGATGCACGGCAGCTCCGTGGCCGACACGCCGATCATGTTTTCGCGATAGATGCGCAGCTCGGGGCGGATCGAACCGAAGAAGGCCACGCCCCGCACGTTCAGCGCCTGGGCGATGTGAAACGGCAGCGAGTCGATGCCGACGAAGAGCTTCGCTTGAGCGACGACGTGGGCGAGCTGGTAGAGCGTGGTCTTGCCGCGCAGATCGGTGATAGGGGACAGGTTACAGGGAACAGGGGAGAGGGAAGGGACTAGGGGCTGGGGACTGGGGGCTAGCGACGGGCTTCGCCGGTTGATTCCGCATTCCGCAATCCGCACTCCGCATTCCGCCCCCACCAACACAGTCGCCAGCCCTCGCGCGGCCAAATGCCGCGCGACGGCCAAAAAGCGCTCGTCCGACCAGGCCCGGCCCACCCAGCGACGGGCGGCGGCGCCGGGCGGCCCCATGTGCATCACCGCATATTCGTCGGGCAGTCCGGCGACCGGCTCGGTGTGGACAAAGAATTCGCACTCTTCGGGCGACACCGCCGCCCGGCTGGCATAGACCGCCAGCATGTTGGTGTACGGCAGGTCTTCGCAGGCCGCGTTCATGTCGGCCAGCAGGTCGCGATGGCCGGTCCAGCCCGGCGCGACGATTTCGTCGATGTAGGGATGCCCTTTCAATAGCGCGGGGCAGCGCGTCTCGAACACGATGCGGCAGGCGGGAAATCGCTTTTTCACCGCCGCCGCCACGCTGGATGCCACCAGCACATCGCCGTCGCTCGTCTCGCGCCGCAAGAGCACGGTGGGCGAGTGCGGATTGCGGAGTGCGGAATGCGGAATGAGTCTGATCGGCGGCGGTTGCCTGACAGCCGGTTGGCGAAGAACCACCTTCGTGGCGTAGGGCGCCTGTGTCAGAGGTTCAGCGGAGCGGACCGCGTCGAGCATCATGGCGACCGTTACGCGCGATTGGCACGGCTCGCCGCCCACTCGACAGCGATAGGTGATCGTCGGCAACGGCTCGTCGTGATGACAGCCCAGACAACGCAGCGCAGGCGCGGTGACCGCAATCACGTTTTCGCGGAACACGCGCAGCTCGGGCGCGATCGAGCCGAAGAACAGCACCGCGGGTACGCCCAGCGACTGCGCGATGATGGCCGGCAGCGACTCGATGCCCACAAAGAGTTTTGCTTGCGAGATGAGGTGCGCGAGCTGGTGGATGGTGGTGTGACCGCGCAGGTCGATAGGGAACAGGGAAAAGGGCATAGGGGACAGGGAAGAGGGCGGAGGCCAGAGGTCAGAGGCCAGAGTGTTTGAGCGGGTTTTCCCGCCGGCAGCGATGCCACATGCGGCGCCGGAACCCTGACCTCCGACCTCCGACCTCTGATCCCTTTCCTTACCGACGATCACCACGCGCTCGCCCGCCTCGGCCAGTCGCCGGGCGACTTCGTCCCAGCGCTGGGGCAGCCAATTGCGTCCCTTCCAATCGGGACATTCGGTCGGACCAGGATGAAGCACGATCGGGGACAGGGGAGGGGTCGGAGGCCAGAGGCCAGAGGCCAGGGTACTTGATCGGATTTCCGCTGCGGCGCGAGCGTCTGACACGACGCCGGAACCCTGACCTCCGACCTCCGGCCTCTGACCCCTGCTGTCCTCTTCCGTGTGGATGAAGAACCGCAAGCTGGCCAGCGCCACGCCCGCCGCGTCGGCAAACTGCCGCAAGCGGTGCTGGCGCGGCTGCCAGTCGGCCTCGGGGCGCAAGTCAAACGTGTCGATGAGCCGCTCGCGCGGCGCCATCGGTTGATTGATGGGCACCACCGCGTCGATGTATGGATTGCGATAGGCGACTTGCGGCCGGGCGGTCTCCAGAATCACATAGCAGCCCGGCCGCTCGACCTTCAGCGCTCCGGCCACGGCGCACGCCAAGAGCACATCGCCGCTGGCGCCGATGCAGCGCACGCGCAGCACGGCCGATGCGTCGTCGGGCGGGTTGATCGCGACGCGCGGCTGCGGCCCTTCGGCCACCGCGCCATAGCTTCGCCGTGGCGAAGCCGGCGCCGCCATCAGCCCGTCGGCGATCAGTTGCTCGTGGATTTGGCGAGTGAGCATGTTCAGGGTAGGGAACGGGGAATA
>DASVHB010000760.1:0-4440 GCA_036379195.1 Pirellulales bacterium | reverse complement strand
CCCCCGCAAGCGGGGGAAGGGACAGCCGCGATTCTTGCCGCACTCACCACTCACCACTCACCACTCACCACTCACCACTCACCACTCACCACTCACCACTCACCACTCATCACTCATCACTCATCACCCATCACCGCCGTTTCCGCCGCTTGAAAATCGCAGTGCTTATGCGCGCCGTCGCAAAAGGGCTTGTTGGCCGAATGGCCGCAGCGGCACAGGGCGATGTTCGGTTTATCCGGATTAATCGGGAACGGGTTGCCCTGTGCGTCGCAAACGATGACCGGTCCTTCGACGACCAGGGGACCATGGTCGCGAGTGCGAATGGTGACGATGGGTGGCATGAAACATCCTCGGGCTATGGGAATTACGCGCATTGTATCGTTTACCAGAACACATCTGTAGGGAACGCCCTCCGTGGCGTTCCGCAGCAGGCGAAATGACCTCAATTCGCAGTTCACGGAACGCCACAGAGGGCGTTCCCTACAGACGTTTTGCGGTGGAATCATCCTTAACTTGATGCGTATGGGGACTCGCTGCGATCGGCCGGCCCTACGATTGTTCGAATTGCTAAACCGATGAGGCTATCTACGCCTCTCGATCGGCCCGTGTGACCAGCACAATGCCGGCGGCCACAGCCAGTGCGCCGAAGCCCAACTCGGCGGTGAGCGGGTCGCCTCGCAGCCAGGCGCCGAAGAACATGCCACAAAGCGGCTGGGCAAAGCCAAACACGGCCACCTGGCTGGCCCGATGGCGCCCCAGCAGCGCCGTCCAAAGCAAAAAACACAGCCAGGCCACCACGATGCCCTGATAGGCCAGGCCGCCGAGCGCGTCGGGCGTGAAGCGCCAGGACCTGCCAGCCTCGGTCATAGAACTGCCGACGAAAAATAAACCAGTGGCCAGCAGATTGCTCCAAAACAGCAATTGCGGCACGCCGATCACGCTCAATGCGCGCTTGCTCATGACCGTATTGACGCCGATCAAAAAGCTGCTGCCCAGGATGATGGCGTCGCCGCCGAGCGTGACGGCATCGACGTCGGTGTTTTCCGAAGAGGCTGCTCCCGCCCCCAAAACCGCCAGCAGCCCAAGAAAGGCCACCAACAGCCCCACGAGTTTCATGGGCGAGAGCCGGTCGCCGTGCATCGCGAAGTGAGCCACCAGGGCCACAAACACCGGATACGAGCCAATCAGCACCGAGCCGTGAGCGCTGTTGGTGCGCGCCATGCCGAAGTGAAATGAGCCGATTTGGATGAACAGCACCAGGCCGACCGGCAACACCGCCGCAAGTTGCCGCCGCGAGATCGCCAGCGACGCGCCCTGCCAGACCACGGTGGCGGCCAACAGTGCGGTGGCGGTGGAAAACCGCAACCCGGCGGTGGCCAGAGGCGGAATGTCGGCTTGCGTAAACCGCACGGCCACGGCCAGCCCGCCCCACAGCACAGCGCAGAGCGTGGCCAGGCTGGCCGCGGTCAGCGTGATCGGTTGCGAGCTGTCGTGGTGAGGCGACATTCTTATGCTTGCAACCGTCCCGACCGGATGGCCACAGGCGTCGCGGGCACGAGCTTCCCGTAAGTTTCGCCGCCGGCGGGCAACTCGACCTGCACATAGCGGCAGGCCGTGCCATAAGCGTAACCGGGCCGATCAGCAACCGGCGACTCGACCATCACCTGCAAAGGCCGCCCCAGCAGGCTCTGCTGATAACGCGAGGCAAGCCGCCGCTCCAAAGCCTGCAGTCGCTCGATGCGTGCTTGCTTGACTTGCGGCGGCACTTGATCGGCCATCTCGGCCGCCGGCGTCGTCCGCCGCGGACTGAACGGAAAAATGTGCAGCTTCGAAAAACCGACCTGCTCGACCACCCGTAGCGTGTCGTCGAAATCGGCCTCAGACTCGCCGGGAAACCCTACAATCACGTCGGTGGTCAGCGCCGGCTGGTCGAGCGTTTCGCGCGCGAGCAAACAGCGGTCGACAAACCGCCGGCTGCCCCAGCGGCGACGCATCCGCCGCAGCACATGGTCGGAGCCGCTCTGCAACGATACATGCAAATGGGGGCAAACGCGCGGCGCGTGTTCGGCCATTGCCGCGATCAACTCGCGCGTGACTTCGGTGGCCTCGATGCTCGACAGCCGAATGCGAAATTCGCCTTCCAGCCGGGCCAGCCGGTCGACCAGGTGCGACAGCCGCGTCCATTGCCGCTTCGGCCGGCCGCGGTTGAAATCGACGCCATAGTGGCCCAGATGGATGCCGGTCAAAATGATTTCGCGATGCCCGTGCGCCACCAGGCGGCCGACTTCCTCGACAATCTGCTCGGGCGGGCGGCTGCGCATGTTAGGGCGCACCTTGGGAATGATGCAGAAGCTGCATCGCAGCAGGCAGCCGTCTTGCACCTTGACATAAGCGCGCTTGCGGCCATCGAAACGCGAGATGCCGGTGGGGATATCGACCACGCCGAAGCGACCCAGCAGGTCGGGCAGCTCGCGCTTGTCAGTGACGATTTCGGCCACGCCCGGCAAAGCAGCGACCTCCGCGGGCGCCCGCGTGGCGTAGCAGCCCATCACGATGATCCGCGCGCCGGGGTTGCGGGCGGCAAGCTGGCGAATGGTCTGGCGGCTTTTGGCGTCGCCCTCGGCAGTGACGGTACAGGTATTGACCACGCACAGCGAGGCGGGCTCGCGCGCCGCCGCTTCGCGATAGCCGAGGCTGCTCAACCCTTCGCGCACATACTGCGTTTCGTATTGGTTGACTTTGCAACCGAGTGTGATGGTGCGAAAGGTGTGGGTAGAATTCGTCATGTCGTCATGATAGGTAGCGTAATGTCTTTCTGGCTCAGCTACGGCTTCATCAGCGCCGCCACCGATTGGGCGATCATCACCTCTTCGTCGGTGCGAATCACGCGGATCACGACGCGGCTGGCGTCCTCAGAAATCAACGGTTCGCCTGTGGCGTTGCGAGCATCGCTGAGTTGAATTCCCAAGAATTCGAGGCCGCGGCAGATTTCTGCCCGAATTTCCGCCGCATTTTCGCCGATGCCGCCGGCAAAGATCAAGCCATCCAGCCCGCCGAGCGCCGCCGCGAACGAACCGATCCACTTGCGGGCCTGGTAGCAAAACATATCGACCGCTTCACGGGCATGCGGGTCGCTCGCCTGACGCCGCAAGAGATCGCGCATGTCGGAACTCGTCTGCGATACTCCCAAAAGCCCCGCACGATGGTTGACCATGTCGTGAAATTCATCGCCGCTCATCCGCTCGGTGGTGAGGAAAAAGCGCACCAGGCCCGGATCGAGATCGCCCGTCCGCGTGCTCATCATCAACCCGGCGGTGGGCGTAAAACTCATCGAGGTATCGATGCACTTACCGTCGCGCACGGCCGCCATGCTGGCGCCATTGCCCAGATGCGCCAGCACCAGCCGGCCCCGCGCCAGCCGCGCATCGAGACGGCCCAATTGCTCCATCAAATAAGCATAAGACAATCCATGAAAACCATAGCGACGGATGCCTTTGGCTTCATACTCGCGCGGCAGCGGCAACAGGCGCGACACGCGTGGCAGGTCGCGGTGAAACGCCGTATCGAAGCAGGCCGCTTGCGGCAGTTGCGGCAAGCGCTTCTGGAACGCTTCGATCAGCGCGATCTCGCCGGGCAAGTGCTCGGGATCGAACGGCGCGATCCGCTTCAGCTCGGTCAGCGCTGCGTCGTCGATCCACTGCGGCTCAAACAGCTTCTCGCCGCCATGGACCACGCGATGGCCGACTGCGCCGACATCGGTCAACGCGCCCTGCTGGTCGAGCCAATCGAGCAACTCGCCGACCGCCTGGTGATGATCTTTGGCGGCTATGGCATGGTTGGCGGCCGGCTGGTCGCCCTGACTGACTTTCATGGCCGGGTTGCTCAGCCCGATGCGTTCGATGCCGCCGTGCAGCCGCCGCCGCACCGGATCGACCGAATCGAACAGCGCGAACTTAATGCTCGACGAGCCGCCGTTGATCGTGAGTACCGAATTCGTACTTGATTCGCGTTGGCCTTGAGTCATCGCTTGAACCTGCTGAGAGAGCCTGCTGTAGGGAACGGACTCCGTGCCGTTCCGTGAATTGCCAATTGACGACACCACGCCGCTGGCCCATCAGGCGACGCGCTCGACGGCGTTCCTACCGAAAGGCGAATCGGAGCCGCGCCGCCCTCCGCGGAACGGCACGGAGTCCGTTCCCTATAGACCTCAATCGTGCCAACTCCCGGTTTCGATCAACGTAGCCAATTCCCGTGCTTTCTTGACGCCTTGCGGACAGAGAGTAAAAGAGTATTACCGTGCCGGGCGGCCGGAACAAGCGGCCGATTACATTCCCGCCTCTCGTCGGAGACGAGCCATGCTATCACTTTATGCTCCTGGATTGAGAGTTCCCCGCCAGCCGTCCCGCCGCGATCTGCTTCGCGCGGGCCTGCTGGGCTTCG
>DASVHB010000759.1:0-21955 GCA_036379195.1 Pirellulales bacterium | reverse complement strand
TTTCACCTGGTGCTGGTGGTGGTGCTCGGGCTGTGGCTGGTGCGGCAGCACGGCAAGGGCAGCGGCATCTTTCTGAACGTCTTGTCGAGCGAACTCGGCGAGCAACTGCTCGATGCCGATTCGACCATCGCGCTTGACGAGATCACCGACGAAGACCTGGCCCTCACGCCCAACACCTTGCCCGAAGTAGACGACCCCTTCGCCAAAGACTCGCCGCTCGACGTGAGCCTCGACGACGAGACACCGGTGCCCGACTTCACCGGTCCGACCATCGGCATCGCCTTGGCCGGCCGTGAAGAAGGAACGAAGAAGCTGCTGCTGGGCAAATACGGCGGCAACGGCCAGACGGAAGAAGCGGTCGCGCTGGGATTAAAATGGCTCGCCCGGCAGCAACGCAAAGACGGCACTTGGAGCCTGAGAGGACCATTCCGCGACGGCGCGGTGAACACCGACACGCCCGAATCGGCCACCGCCATGGCCCTGTTGGCGTTTCAAGGGGCGGGCAACACGCACCAAAAGGGCGAGTATCAAAAGCAGGTGTCCGCCGGCCTCGAGGCGCTGCTGAAAATGCAAAACAGCGAGGGCAGTTTCTTTCAAGAGCGCGGCACGGCCAACGCCTGGTTTTACTCGCACGGGCAAGGCACGATCGCCATCTGCGAATTGTACGGCATGACCAAAGACCCCCGGCTCAAGAAGCCGGCAGAGCTGGCCATCAAGTATTGTCTCGAATCGCAAGACCCCGTGTTGGGCGGCTGGAAGTATTATCCCCGCAGCGCCAGCGATACCTCGGTGACCGGCTGGGTGGTCATGGCCTTGCAGAGCGCGCGCATGGCGGGGCTGGAGGTGCCCAGCCCGGTGTTGCTGAAGATCGGCGAGTTTCTCGACAAAGCGAGCGAGAAGAGCGGGGGCAGTTTATACTCTTACGAGATCGGCCAAGAGCCCAAGCGCTCGATGACCGCCGAAGGGCTGCTTTGCCGGCAATATCTGGGGTGGCGGCGCGACGATCCGCGCTTGATCGAAGGAGTCGAATTCCTCATTCGCCAACTGCCGCGCGCCGACGATCGCGACGTGTATTATTGGTATTACGCCACGCAGGTCATGCATCACATGGAGGGCAAGTATTGGCCGGTGTGGAACGCCGCCATGCGCGAGACGCTCATCGACGGTCAGGAGAAAAGCGGCGTGGAAAAAGGAAGCTGGGCGCCGCAGGGCGATCAATGGGGCGACACGGGCTACGCCG
Source organism: Pirellulales bacterium (assembly GCA_036379195.1). Lineage (GTDB taxonomy): Bacteria > Planctomycetota > Planctomycetia > Pirellulales > JAICIG01 > JAICLL01. Next base: position 20,715 of record DASVHB010000759.1, on the reverse strand, counting down.
GCCGGCTCTACACCACCTGCCTTTCGCTCTACATGTTGGAAGTGTATTACCGGCATTTGCCCATCTATGGCATGAAGTCGCAGTGACGGCGGCAAGACCACCCGAGCGCAGCGAGTGCCCGTCGGCATCAAGTTAAGGTGATTTCGCCGCAAAACGTCTGTAGGGAACGCCCTCCGTGGCGTTCCGTGAATTGCGATTCGATCTCAATTCGCCCCCTCACGGAACGCCACGGAGGGCGTTCCCTACAGAGCAAACAAGGCAGTCGCTTGCGTAATTTGACGTAATTGGACTCGCCGCGCTCGGTCGCCCCTATGTGCAGGGCTTGCATTGCACGGCTTTCGACTAAAATCGTGTCATGCCCGAAACGACCCGATCTACGGAGCACGCGATGCGAGTTCATTCACTTTGGCGTTTCCGTTTCATCTGCTTAGCACTGTTCTTTTTTGGCGTGATGCCGGCGGCCCGCGGTCAAGATTGGACCCGCTTTCGCGGCCCCAACGGCTCGGGCGTGAGCGACGCCGAAACCGTGCCCACCGAATGGACCGAAAAAGACTACAACTGGAAGGTGTCGCTGCCGGGCATCGGCCACAGCTCGCCCGTCATCTGGGGCGACAAGATCTTTCTCATCAGCGCGTTTGACGAGACCGCCACGCGGGTGGTGCTCTGCCTGCGTGCATCCGACGGGCAAATCGAGTGGCAACGAGAGTACTCGTCGACACCGCACACCAAGCACCAGCTCAACAGCTTCGCCTCCAGCACTCCCTGCGTCGACGAAGAGCGTGTGTATGTCACCTGGACGGCGCCCGACGAATTCACCTTGCTGGCGCTCGATCACGAGGGCCATGAAGTTTGGCGCCGCAACTTGGGAGCATTCGTCAGCCAGCACAGCGGCGGCGCGTCGCCTGTGGTCTATGGCGATCTGCTCATCATGGCCGACGATCAGGGCGACGAAGATTTTCATGGCAAAAGCTCGCTGGTGGCGCTCGATCGGCGAACCGGCGAACCTCGCTGGACGGTCGATCGCCGCACCAAAGTGGTCGCCTATTCCACGCCCTGCGTCTACCGGCCGCGCGGGCAGGCCGAGCAACTCATCTTCGCTAGCCAGGCCCACGGCATCACCAGCATCGACCCGACCAGCGGCGGCGTGAATTGGGAGTTAGAGGTCTTTGACAAACGCAGCGTCAGTTCGCCGGTGATTGCCGGTGGCCTGATCTTTGGCACCTGCGGCTCGGGCGGCGGCGGGGGCTATGTGGCGGCGGTCCGTCCGCCGGCAACCAACCGCGAGGCGCCGGAGCTGGTGTACACCGTCAAAGAATCGGCCCCCTACTGCCCAACGCTGGTGGCCTTCAAGGATCTGCTGTTTCTGTGGAGCGATTCGGGCATTGTCAGCTCGGTCGACATCGCCAGCGGCAAGTCGCTCGGCCGGCTGCGCGTGTCGGGCAATTATTATGGTTCGCCCGTCTGCGTCGGCGGGCGAGTGTATTGCATCAACGACGAGGGCGACGTGGTGGTGGTTTCCGCGGCCAAGAATCCTAAGCTTTTGGCTCGCAATCCGCTGGGCGAAGAGTGCCACAGCACGCCCGCGGTCGCCGACGGCCGGATGTATCTGCGCACCATTTCGCACCTGGTCTCCATCGGCGGCGAACCATGAGCTTGCCGGCAGGCGCAACTCGTCCGCTGGGCAAATCGTGGGCGCTCGCTCTGACGGCGCTGTGCGGACCGGCGAGTGTCGCGTTGCTGTGCGGCCTGGCGATGTGCGCCGTGCTGCTGGTGGCCCGCCGCGCGGCTTCCGCCGCGCAGCCGCTCGCGCCGGCTCTGTTACCTTTGACCGCTCTGGTGTTGGCGCTGATCGCCTGGAGCAGCCGAGCGCTGAGCGCGATCGCCAAGACCTCGAACACGAGCCGCCTGTCGCAAGCAGCGCCGCTGACCGTTACTTCGGCCAGCTTGCTGATGCTGGGTCTGGCGCTGGGCGCCGGCGGGCGGCCCTGGTGGGCGGCGCTGGCTTATTGGATGATCGTCGCGCTGGAAGAAGCATGGGCGTGGCGATCCTACCGGCTAGCACGCCATCCGTCCCGCGGGTCGCCCGCGCCGAACCGATCGCGTGGGTTGTCCGAGCCGCGGCTTTCGCCCCCGCTCGCTCCGCCAGCGCCACCGGTCACGGGGCATTCATGGAATCCACCTCATCGGCTGACGCAAGAATATGCACGGGCTTCGCTGGGCGATGGCCGAGAGCAAATCCGCGGCAACTTGCACTTGCATGTGCCGCAGGGCGCCCGCACGGCCATCGCCCACGTCGGCTTTTGTCCGCCCTTTGCCGAGCGTCCGCAGTTCGAGATGCGGCTCACCTCGGGGCCGCCTTGCCGTCTCAAGGTGGGGCAATTGCTACCGCAAGGCGCGCGCATCGAAATCAAACTGCACGCGCCGCCGACCGCGCCGCAAACGCTTTCGCTTGAATTCACCGCCGACGGCCCCGAGCTTTAGTCTTGAGACGACTATGGTCGGCCGACACCACGCAGCACCGCTAACCCGCAATGCGCACACGCCCCCGGACGCGCCAAACAGCGAGCCCCATACCAACCCGAAGTGTAAGCGAGGTAAGTCGGGTTTTCATCCTCGCTTACGCTTCGGGTTGGTGTGGGCGGTGCGCAATGCGGGCTAAATGACCTTGTACGATCATGGGAAACACGGAACGCCACAGAGGGCGCTCCCTACAGATTGGTGGCTTCCCATGATCGCGCAAGGTCATTTAGAGCCATCGGCCAGGGCCATCACAAACCCCAGCAGGTCGCCGCGCTGGCGGCTGATTTCGCGCAGGCGGGCGAAATTGCCCGACCGATGGGCCAGCTCGAGCAAGCTGGGCGCGAAGCCACTGGTGCGTGCGCTCGAAAGATACTTGGCCGCGGCCTCCAGCGCCTCGTCGAGCCGGCCAAGCCGCGCCAGCAACGATACATAAACTTCGGCCGCGGCGGCGCCCGCGTCGCCCTCAGCCAACGCCTCGGCCCGCGAACGAAAATAATCGAGCGACTCCTCAACCGACTCGCCCAGCAACGCCTGAAAAAACTTGGCGTGCGTCGGATAGGTATCGACAAACGGCTCCTGGCCCGGGTATTGAAACAGCGAGCTGAGCCGCCGGCCATACTCGGTCAGATCGAGCGCCAACCGCAACAGCTCGGGATCGTCGAGCACCAGGGCAAACCGCACCACCGCCGCCAGGTGCGACGTGTCGATATGGTACTCGTTGTCGTCGAAAAGCCAGTCGCGATCGGCCACCAGCGCGGCGATCGTGTCGCCCACCGGCGGCTTGCCCTGCTTTTTGGCGAGATGCTCGCGCAGATTTCGCAGCAACTCAGTGTGCAGGTGCCGCAGCAGCATGGCCGCCACCTGCTGCCGCTCGCCGCGCGGCCGCTGGTGCATTTGGGCGTCGAAGGTGGTGATGGCGTTGCACAGCCCATAGTTGGCCAGCACCAGCTCAAAACCCAGCCGCGGGTGCACGCCCTCGTACAGCGCCACTTCGACGATTTGCTCGGTGTTGTCGGGTTCGGGCCTGATTTTTTCCAGCGCCGCCGCCACTTCGGCCCGGTCGCCGGTGGGCCGCAGATACATCCAGGCCTCGCGCACGCGGCCGTCGGCCAGCAGCAAATGCCCGACCTCGCGGCAGGCCGCCAGGTATTCGTCTTCCATCTGCGTGCGCAGCGGCTCTTCGAGATCGTCGAGGCCCTTGGTCAGAATGGCCGGCAGCCCCAATTTGAGCCGCGCCTCGAGCAACCGCAGATCGAACAGTTCGTGATATTGCTCTTGCCGACGAAAATGTTCGGCCAACTGCGCGGTCGCCGCCGTCACGCCCCGGCTGGTGGCGGTCGCGGCAAGCTCGTCAAACGATATTTCACTGGTCGCAGATGTCATCTCAGCGATTATAACAGCCCGCCCCACCGCCATAAACCGGGCGTTTCGCCGACGATGTCGATCGCCGCGAGCTTGTCACGCCTCGGGATCGACCGCCGCCGCATCGGCGCTCTCGGCCTCGGCGGCCACGTCGGGCAAAGATACCGGCGTGGCAATCGCCTGCAACACGGGGGCCTGTTCAGGCGGCGGCGGTTCACCCTTTTGTCGGCGCGAGCTGGGCAGTTCTGGCACGTACGCCGCGCCGGCGCTCAACTGCTCTACGCGCAGCGGAACCCCATAGAAGGGAACCTCGTGCGAGCTATCGGGCGGCGCAGCCATCGCCTCGGGCGCCGCGGCCCCGGCAAGCCCGCTTGGCGATGCCGCGAGGGCCGAGCGGGGTTCGATCGAAGCAGTCGGGTCGGGCAGCGGCATCACCGTCGGCAGCGGCTCGGCCGGTAATTCGAGCGGCGGCGATGAAGCATTAACGGTCAGCATGCCCGGCTTGCAGTCGTCTCCGTCGCACTCCGCAACCAGCCGCCCCTGCGCTTCGTGAAGCTTGACGAGGGCGATCCGCCAGCCGGTGATTTGGCCAATCTCGTCGCTCTCGGCCTGCAAGCGTTTGAGCCTGGCTCGCGTGAGATCGATGAACGTGGCTTCGTCGATGCGCGCCTTTTGCGCAAGCGCGTCCAAGTGCCGCCGCCACGACTGCACCTCGGCCTTGGCCACCGCCACTTGCCGCAATCGCGCCTGCGACTCCAGCGCCGCCTGCTGAATCTCTGAGGTGATCTCGTTGCGCCGTTGGCGCGTGTAGTTGTCGAGCTGCCGACGCCGTTCGGGCAGCTCCAGCCGGTTCGAGCGCCGCTGGCCGATAAACTCGCGCATGCCCAATAGCGAGATCAAACCGGTGAATTTGGTTTGCGTTCCCAACAGACCGCTGGCGCCGCCCAGCACGCCGCGCGCCACACCGACCGTCTCGGTCCGCAACGAGCGGCGCAGCGAGGCGAGCAAGCCCAACTCGGGCCGCAGCTCGAGCCCCTCGCGAACGGCGGCGTCGAGATCGACGGGCGCCACCACCACGGTCCAGTCGGTCGTCGGCCAGATGCGCGGGCGTGGTTCGTCGGTGGCCAGCCCCATCAACTGTGTTAACTGCGCGTTGAGTTGGTCGATCTGCGACTCCAGCTCGATTTGCTTGTCGCGGATGTCGAGCCGCTGCCGCTCCAACTCGCTGTCGTCGAAGGGAATCTGCAGGCCGTGCTGCCGCATCCGCAAGACGCCGGCCAAGGCGTCGTCGATGTCTTTGAGACTGCGGGCCACGATCAGCCGGTTGGCTTCGGCCTCGGCCAAATGATAATAGACTTTCAGGGCCACACTGGCCGAGCTGTTGCGGGCCTCCAGTTCGGTCGCCCGCAAGACGCGCAGTTTAAGGCGTTCTTCGTCGGACAGACCGTGCGGCGAGGCGGTGGCCGCCAGTGCCCGACGTTCGGCGGCCAGGGTGTTGCCATGAGCCGACGCCCGCGAGGCCAGGCACTGGCAGGTGTGCCGCGAAAGGGCGTGGTATTCGCCGGGCGGCCGCTGGCCCCGGGTGGTGACGTTTTCGACCTGGTCGAGCGAATCGATCTGCCGGTCGTCGATCTCGATGGCTTGGGGCGTGGTGGGCGAGAGCGTCTGCTCGAGGGTGGCCGAGGTCTGCGAATGGGCCTGGTAACTCTGGGCGTGGTGGACCGCCCGGTGCGCGCAGCCTCCGGCGGCGGCTGACAAGCCGGCGGCAATCAGGCCCAGGCGCAACCAGCCACGCATATTCCCCCCAAACTCCGTTATCGGTAGGTCTCTGTCTCATCATCGCCGTACCGGCAGTTCCGGCTGGAGAAAATCTTCCTTCTTTGCGGGTTCTGCCGCCTGGTTAAGGATTTGTCGAACGCCCTACAGAGCAGCTCTCGCTGCCCCACTGTTTGAGTAACCGGCATCTGCTTCAGGGCCACTAGTACGGTGGTAAAAACCGGTCATACTTAGGGTTCGGGCAGGAAATCTTCACGCCAGCCGTACCCTCTCCCGCGGAAACGTTCTATGAAAGCTTCCGTTGCCCCGCCCGACGAAACGCTGGCGCCCGACCGGGCCGCTTACCCTCGGCCGGCCCGCAAACGACGGGCGAATAGCGGTTGGGCCAAATGGCTGGTGGCATTGCTGGCGGTGCTCAGTCTGGGGGCGGCGGCCCGTGTCGGCTACGACTGGTACGGCTCGGCGGCGCCGGGCGATCTGTATCGCGACGCGCTGACCACCCCCGCCATGCGCGGCGATCTGCTGATTCTCGTCTCGGAAGAGGGAAACATCGAAAGCGCCCGCAACGTCGAGATCAAATGCCAGGTGCCCGGTCCGCTCACGATTTTGGAGATCGTGCCCGACGGCAGCGTGGTCCACCAGGGCGACGTGCTGGTGCGGCTCGATGGCTCATATCTCGAAGACGCGCTGCTGGCCCAGGAGGTGGTGAAGTCGAAGGCCGAAGCGGCCAAGATCGCCGCCGAGCGCACCTTCAACGCCGCCCAGATCGCCGTCGATGAATATCGCTTGGGCACCTTCGTGCAAGAGATGAAGCAGCTCGAGGCCGACATCACCGTGGCGAAGCAAAACCAAGCGAGCGCCGAAAACCAGCTTGCCTATAGCGAAAAGATGTATCGCAGCGGCTACGTCACGCGGCTCGATGTCGAGTCGAAGCAGTTTGCCGTCGAGCAGTCGCGCCTGACTCGGGCCGTGGCCGAGCGCAAGAAATTCGTGCTCGAAAAATTCACCAGCGCCAAGATGCTGCAAGACCTGATCAGCCAGCGCGACGCGGCCGAAGCGTTGATGAATTCGGCCGTGGGCACCTTCACGCACGAAGTCAACAAGCTCAATCGCTACGCCGGGCAATTGGAAAAATGCACCATCGTCGCCTCGCAAGACGGCATGGTGGTATATGCCAACGACACCGGCGGGGGGCGCCGCGGCGGCGGGCAAGAACCGAAAATCGAGCAAGGCGCCCAGGTCAACCAGTTTCAGTCGATTCTGAAACTGCCCGACCTGCGGCAGATGCAAGTCAAAACGCTGGTGCACGAAGACAAGGTCGACGAATTGCGGGTGGGCATGCGGGCGCGCATTCGCATTCGCGACGCCGAGTTCCAGGGAGAGATCAAGTCGATCGCCAACCAGCCCGAAGCCACCAGTCGCTGGAGCAACAACGTTAAAGAGTATGCCACCATCATCAAGCTCGACGGCGAGCCGGAAGGCGTCAAGCCCGGCATGAGCGCCGCCGTCGATATCCTGGTCGGCATGCGGCCCGACGTGATCATGGTGCCGGTGCAATGCGTGGCCGATGTCGGCGGCAAGCCTCGCGCCTGGGTGAAGACCGACGACGGCGTCGAGCAACGCGATCTGGCGTTGGGCCGGACCGACGATACCTACGTCGAGGTGGTCGACGGGCTGAAAGAGGGTGAGCCCGTGTTGCTCAACGTCACCAAGCAGGTCGCGATGCTGCCGCAATCGAGCGGGCCGGTCGAGGCGGCCAAAGTCGATGCGGACGAGCGGTTCGGCACGTCGCGCACGGCGGGCGGTGGCCCCGGCGCGGCGGGCGGTGGCGAGGGTCGGCCTGGCGATGGTCGCCCCAGCGGTGGTCCACCCGGCGGTGGCCAATGGGGCGAGGGCGGGGAACGGGGTGGTGGTCAGGGCGGTGGCGGTCAAGGGGGCGGCGGTCGTGGCAGAGGTGGCGCGGGCGGCGGCCGCCGGCGGCTCAACTTCAAAGAACTCGACAAAAACGGCGATGGCAAGGTCAGTCTCGAAGAGATGCCCGAAGACCGCCGCGAACGCTTCGGCCGCATGGACACCAACGGCGACGGCTTTATCGACCAGGACGAACAAAAAGCGATGGCCGAGCGGATGCGCCAATTTCAGCAACAAGGCGGTCGCGGCGGCGAATAACCAGCCCGCCCGCATCGACATCTTGTAGCTTCGCAAGAATCCGGCTTGGTCAGCCACGGCGCAAAGCGCGTCCCTAGACCCTGATTAGCGCGAATCAGCGTAGATAAGGGTTCCCATCGTCCGGAATTTACTCCGGTCCCGTTTATCCCGCTCCACAGTGCGTCCAACGATTCATCGCATTCGACCGGTCCCGTTACCCGCGCCCGTTTTCATGCGGAGAATCGTCGTTCGCCCCGATGGATTTCACAAGGTCCAATGCGTCATAGATATCGGCTAACCCATCAAGCGCAACCCGAGCATCGGAATCCACGGGGCCGTCAAGCGCTTGTCGGAATGCATCAATCGCGTCTGCGTAACGCCGTTGCGCGCGCCGCACATACCCCAGCCTCAAATGCGCTTCTGATGGCGTATCAGGTAGGAGCGTGGCGCGTTCAAAGCACATGGCGGCGCGTTCAAATTGTTCCGTGCACATGAGGGTATTTCCGCGGTAGATCCAGACTTGGCCCTTTGTGGCGCCGATTGCATCCCTCGTCGCGAGATCATACCATTGATCCAAATCCAGCCTTTTTCGGCACCGATCGCATCTTCGGTCGCACGGCGAAACCACTCCTCCGCTTTATCGAATGCTCCTCGCGAGTCGTTCAGCTCGCCAAGCGACGCCATCACGCAGGCGCGTTGCTGCTGCGGCTCGAAGGATAAAGCTGCGAGCAAGCTCTTTTCGGCGTCATCCCAACGGCCGAGTTCACGCAGTGCATCTCCGAGCAGAAACATCGCGTAGCTGTCCGAAGGTCGGCAGCGCAATTAGGGGGCAAACATCTCAGCCGCCACTGCGGCGCCGCCGTCTTTCGCTAGGGCGGCGCGCGCCCAGTCGCGCATTTTATCGAGTGCTTCCTCAGAAACCATGGTGATCACGCGCCCCTCAGACATCGAACGTTCGGAGGAACAAAACGGGTCAGAGCGTTGATGATCTCGTCGTAGCTTTCCGCCAGCCGGTCGTGCTGGCGGAACATGCGGGGCTCGGGGTGGTACGGGCTAAAGTCGAAGCGCAAGAGTCGCCGAAGCATCCGGCGAGCTTAGCGGAAGCCCGCGGCAGTGGTCAACCACCGCGCTCTCGTGCTCCGCGAGACGAAGCCTGGCGATTTGTACGGCGAACGACGGAAATCACGGCGGCGACGTGCGAGTGCGCTTGGCACCTCGCGCACCGGGCAGCTTACCAAATTGGGCGATCTTTACCTTGCGCGACGGAACGTGGCCACCACCTCCAACTCCCCACCCAGTGCCTCGACGATTTTGCCCAAGGTAGGAATCTGCATGTCCGATTGTCGTTCGAACTTCGAAACACTCGGCTGTTAATGTCCAGTGCCTTGGCGAGCTCCGTTTGGCTTTTGCCCGTTCCTTTTCGAAGCTCGGCAAGGAGCGTGTCGGCCATGGTCTCGTGCGCGCGTCGCTTTGCGCGTTCAGGGAGCTTCCTGGTCGTCATCCGTTTCACCAATGCATCAAAAGACTTCGTCATTTGATTCACCGTTTTCCATTGCGACCGCCTCGCTTACGCTTTGCTGCGCTTCGGGTGGCTTCTTCGACTTTCCGTCGCGCTGCATTCGAGACCGCCGAAATTGTCCGATCATTTATTCCGAGATAGAAATTCGGCCACCACTCTCGTCCAAGCTCTGCCGAACGAGCTGGCCGTCATCGTTGAGCTGCACCTCTACACCGTGTTTTGTTCCCACTCGACATGGAAGTACGCCGATTGTTCGACGGGGCAGCCTTCATCATAGATCAGACCTATCTGGCCCGGCTCCACCTGCTGTACGGTCGAGACGATGCCCGATCGCCGGGCGTAACGGCGCTGCCGCTCTGCCGCACTATCTCTTACAGGCAGATGCGGGGCCGCAAATGACCTTGCACAATCATCGGAATGCGGAACGCCACAGAGAGCGTTCCCTATAGGTTGTTTGCTTCCCATGATCATTTAGAATATGCAGACGCGGACGACTGCGGCGTGCAGCGGGTGCCGCAACGACCGGACGACGCTTTCCGATAGGACGCGCCATGAGCGTGATCAAAGCGGGGCGGCGAACGTTCCCGTGGGCCGAACCGGCCCATCGCCCGGCTGCGCGCTGGCGGCGCCGGCGCAGCCGCTGGCCAGCGCGACTCGCCGGCGGCGCGTTGACGGCCGGCGCCTTGTGGATTCTTTACGGCGTCGTTTCGGCGCATTTCCACCGCGAGCCGTTGGCCGTCGAAGTGAAGCGCGCCGATCTGATCGTTTCGCTTCGTGGCGACGGCGTCGTCGAGAGCGCCGACCATCTCGACGTTAAGAATCCTGTACCCGGCCAACGCAACATTCTGGCAATCGTGCCCAACGGCAGTTATGTCAACCAGGGCGACCTGCTGCTTCGGCTCGACAGCGCCTCGCTCGAAGAAGCGATTGCCGACGAACGGGCGTCGCTGAGCAAAGCCGACGCGGCGGTGGTCCGCGCCAAGAAGAGCTGGCAGGCGGCCAGCATCGCCGTCGACGAATATCGCCACGGCCTCTATGTGCGGCAGCGGCTCGATTTGTCGCGCCGCATTCTCGATGCCGAGAAGAGGCTGGCCAGCGTCGAGCACTCGCTGCTGCAAATTCAGATTATGTTCCGCAAGGGCTTCGTATCGCCGCCGCACGTGGAAGCCATGGAGACGGCGGTCGAGAAAGAGCAGGCCAATCTGGCGGCAGCCAAGCACAAGCGAGACGTCTTAGACCAACTGACTCGGGTGAAGGTAGTAGCGGAGCTGGCCGGCAAACGCGACGCCGCGGCAGCCCGCCTGGAGTCTGCCGAAGCCGTCGTGCGGACGAAAACCGTCAAGATCGCGCGGCTCGTGGAAGACGTTAGCCATTGCGCGCTGCGCGCTCCGCGCGGCGGAATGGTGGTCTACCGCGGGGCCGCCGGCGCCGCGAATCCGACGACGTCGGGCGCCCAGCACGGGGCAATCTTTCCCGGAGCGACAGTGCGGCAGGCCCAGACGCTCGTGCGTGTGGCCGACCCTGAGCAGATGCAGATCAAATTGTTCCTTCCGCGCGGCAAGCTCGGCGAATTGCGCCGCGGCGAGCGGGCGCGCGTCAAGGTGCTTGGCCAAGAGCTGCGCGGCGTCGTGGCGTCGATCGCCGATCAGCCTGAACTGGTGGCCACGCCCGGCGGCAACCTCAGACAATATGCGGTCGCCATCGCGTTGGACGGGCGAGGTGAACGATTAACGCCCGGCATGAGTGCCGCAGTCGAGATCGTCGTCGAGCAGAGCGAAAACACGCTGGTGATTCCCGCAATCTGCGTGGCAGACGAGCGATCGCAGCCGTGGGTGCGGGTGAAAACGCCGGGCCGGGCGGCGACGCGCGCGGTGAGGCTCGGTATCGCAAACGACACGTTGGTCGAGGTTCTCGAAGGTCTGAACGAAGGCGAATGGGTATTGTTGAACCCAGCGGACTGAAGGTCGAACGCCGGCGGGCGGTCGGCTATACTGTGGCGACGACCTCGAACTTCAAACAGGAGAGATGCCGGTGACGATCTGGTTGAAAACATGGCAAGGGGCGTGGGTGGTGGCGTTGGCACTGACCGGTTCGCTCGCGCTGGCGGACGAGGCCGTCACGCTGGAAGACGCGCGCGATCCCGGGCCGAATCAGCTCGACGAGCCGCTGGCGACCGGCTTCTCGCTCGACCGCGCCGTGCGGTTTCTCGATTCGGCGGCGCTCACCTGGCAGAAAGATCGCCAGTGCTTCACTTGCCACACGAATTACGCTTACCTTTATGCGCGCCCGCTGATCGCCAGCGACGCTCCGGCGCACGCCGCGGTGCGGAAGTTTGCCGAAGAGCTGGTCGAGAAGCGTTGGCCGGAAAAAGGCCCCCGGTGGGACGCCGAAGTCGTGGCCACCGCGGCGGCGCTGGCTTTTAACGACGCCGCCACCACGGGCAAGCTGCACCCGCTGAGCAAAGTGGCCCTCGATCGAATGTGGACGGTGCAGCGCGCCGACGGCGGCTGGGACTGGCTCAAGTGCGGTTGGCCGCCCATGGAGAACGACGACGATTACGGCGTCGCATTGGCGGCGTTGGCCGTGTCGGTCGCCCCAGGCGATTATCGTAAGACTGAGGCCGCCCGTGCCGGCATCGAGAAGATCAAGGCGTATCTGGTCGCGAACCCGCCGCCGACATTGCACCACCAGGCTCTGCTGCTCTGGGCGAGCACGTATGGCGAAAAGTATCTCGATCCGCAGCGGCAGCAGGAAGTCATTGCCAAACTGCGCGAGCTGCAGCGCGACGACGGCGGCTGGTCGCTGGCCACGCTGGGCGATTGGCAGCGGGCCGACAAGACACCGCAAGACACCGGCAGCGACGGCTATGGCACCGGGTTTGTCGTCTATCTGCTGCGCCGCTCTGGGGCCGAAGCGAGCGATCCGGCCATCGCTCGCGGCATCGCCTGGTTGAAAGATCATCAGCGCGCCAGCGGGCGTTGGATTACGCGGTCGCTGAAAGAAGACAGCAAGCACTTTATTTCGCACTGCGGCACCGCCTTCGCCGTGATGGCGATCGCATCGTGCGATGTTCCCTCGGCGAAGGCGGAAACGTCGGGCGGAGGATTGTAAGCATGAAAGCGGACATTAGCCGACGGCGCTTCTTGGCGACGGGCGTGGCGATGGGCGCCGCGTGCGGTGGATTGTTCAGCGAAGGACTGTCCGAGAGCCGGCTGGCCAAAAAGCCGCGGCGGCGCGGCGTCAGTCTGTCCGGGGCCGAGTTTGGCGTCCGGCCCGACTTCAGCAATCGCAACCTTGGCCAGTTCGGCAAGGATTACACTTACAACTCGGAGAAGACCGTCGCCTATTTCGCCCGCCAAGGCGTCAAACATTTGCGAGTGCCGTTTCGCTGGGAACGAATGCAGCCCAGCCTGGGCGGCGAACTCGATGCCACGGAGCTGGGACGTCTGCGAGAATTCGTCGGTTGGGCGCGCAAGCACGATTGCCGGGTGATTCTCGACCCGCACAATTATGGCCGGTATGCCCTGGAGATCGACGGCAAGGCGAAAGACTGTGTGATCGACGAGTCGGTCGAGGGCCACGTGCGGGTGACGCGCGATCATTTTGCCGATTTTTGGTTGCGGCTGTCGGCGGTCTTCGCCGACGAGCCGGCGGTCGAAGCCTACGGTCTGGTGAACGAACCGCACGACATGGGTTCGTCGGATTGGAAGGCCATCTCTCAGGCCGCGGTCGATGCCATCCGGTCGCGCGGCGATGGCAAGTGGATTTTTGTGCCCGGCGAAAGCTGGTCGAACTCCGATCGCTTTCGCGAAATCAACGGTCCCAAGGCATGGGTCCGCGATCCGCTTGGGCGCACGGGCTACGAAGCCCATTGCTACTTCGATCACGATTACAGCGGGCGTTACGAGAAAAGTTACGACGAAGAGCTGAAGCGCGACCCCGAGCTCGAACAACGCGGAGCGAAGCGCATTGGGCAGTTCGTCGAGTGGTGCCAAACGAACAAGGTGCGCGGCCTATTGGGCGAATTTGGGGTGCCGCCCGACCCTCGCTGGCTGCAAGTGCTGCGGAATTTTCTCCAGGCGCTCGACAGAGCCGGCCTGCTGGGCTGCTATTGGGCCGCCGGCGAATGGTGGGGCCGTTACCCGCTTTCGATTCAGCCAGAGGGCGCCGATAAGGGCCAACCGCAGCTCGAAGTGCTCGTGGCAGAAAGGGACGGGCATTAAGGCGAAGCGCAAGCGAGGAGACTCCGACGACCACACGATCGCCTCGCTTGCGCTTCGGGTTAGTGTGAAAAGTCCGAAATTCTACTTAGTGGAGAAACACCCATGACCGCACACAACCGACGACAATTCCTGGCTGGCGCCGCCGCGCTCGGCGCCTTTACCATCGTGCCGCGGCACGTGCTGGGCGGCGCCCGATTCAAGGCGCCCAGCGACAAGCTGAACATCGCGGGCATTGGGGTGGCGGGCATGGGCGCCGCCGACCTGCGCGAGATGGAGGGCGAGCAGATCGTCGCGTTGTGCGACGTCGACGCCAAGCATGCGGCGGGCAGCTTCGCGCGTTATCCACAGGCCCGGCGCTATCAAGATTTTCGCGAGCTGCTCGCCAGCGAGAAAGATCTCGACGCGGTGGTGGTCGCCACGCCCGACCATGTGCACGCGGTGGCCGCGATGGCGGCCATCAAAGCGGGCAAACACGTCTACTGCGAGAAGCCGCTTTCGCACACGGTGTACGAAGCCCGCAAACTTACCGAGGCGGCGCGGGCCGCCGGCGTGGCCACGCAGATGGGAAATCAAGGGCATGCTTCGGAAAGCATACGCCGGCTGTGCGAATGGATCTGGGACGGCGCGATCGGCGACGTGCACGAGGTTCATGCCTGGACGCCGCATCCGGTGTGGCCGCAGGGCATCGAGCGCCCCAAAGAAATGCCCGCCGTGCCCGACACGCTCGCTTGGGATCTTTGGCTAGGCCCCGCGCCGTATCGGCCTTATCATTCGGCCTATCTACCGGCGATGTGGCGCGGCTGGTGGGATTTTGGCACCGGCGGATTGGGCGACATGGGCTGCCATATTCTCGACCATGTGGTTTGGTCGCTCAAGCTGGGTCCGCCCATGAGCGTCGAGGCCAGCCATTCGACGTTTGTGCCGACGGGGCTGAACTGGAACAAGCCCAAAAACACCGAGAGCTATCCGCGGGCATCGCTGGTTACCTATCGCTTCGCGGCGCGCGAAGGTTTTCCGCCGCTGACGCTCGTGTGGTACGACGGCGGCCTGATGCCCGCCCGCCCCGAAGAGCTGCCCGACGGCGAACCGATGGGCGACACCTATGGCGGCGCGCTCTACATCGGCAGCAAGGGCAAAATTGTTTGCGGTTCGCACGGCGCCAACGGTGCGAAGATCATTCCTCCCGAAAAGATGAAAGCCTATCAGCAGCCGCCCGCCAGTTTGCCGCGGTCGATCGGCCATCGGCAAGAATGGCTGCAAGCTTGCCGCGGCGGGCCGAAAGCGGGATCGAACTTCGACTTCGCCGGCCCGCTCACCGAGACCGTCTTACTGGGCAACGTGGCGTTGCGCTCCGGCAAGAAGCTGCTGTGGAACGCCGAGAAGCTCGAGTTCACCGGCGACGCCGAGGCCAACCAGTGGTTGCATCGCGAGTATCGCGAGGGGTGGACCCTGTAACGTTCTTCACGGCAACCCTACAGCAGCTCGTGAATCACTTCGCCGCGGTCGATGGCGGGCACCGGACGACCGGCGTGATTCAAGAAGCTGGCGCGCGGATCGACGCCCAGCACGTGATAGATCGTGGCGTGCAGGTCGCAAGGCTCCAGCGGTCGGTCTTGCGGCACTTCGCCCAGCCGGTTGGTCGAGCCGACGATGCGCCCACCTTTCACGCCGCCGCCACCGATGAGGCACGACATCGCGTTGCCCCAGTGGTCGCGGCCGGGCGTGCCCATGCTCAAGGGCGGGCCGCCGTTGCCGCCGTTGTTCATGCGCGGCGTGCGGCTGAACTCGCCGCACAAAACCACCAGCACCTTCTCCAAAATGCCGCGCTGGCTCAGATCTTCGAAGAGCGCCGAAACCGCGCGATCGACGATCGGCAGATAGTTCTCCATGCCCTTCTGCAAATCCCAGTGGTGGTCCCAGCCGCCGAAATGCACGGTGACGAACGTGGTGCCCGCCTCGACCAGCCGCCGCGCAAGCAGCACACTTTGCCCCCAACTGTGCCGCCCATACAGCTCGCGCAGCTTCGGGTCTTCGCCGTTGATGTCAAACGCCTTGGCCGCCGACGAACCGGCCACCAGCTCGTAAGCCGCGTGCTGAAAACGGTCCATCGCGTCCACCGCCCCCGACTTGTCGATTTCGCGGCGGAAGCGATCGACGTCTTTCAATAGCGTGCGGCGGTCGCCCAGCCGATCGAGCGTGACGCCTGCCGGCGGACGCACGTTGTGTACTTGAAAGCCGTCGGAGTTCGGATCGCCCTCGGTCTCAAACGGATTGTGTTCGATGCCCAAATAGTTGGCGCCGAAATACCCGGGCCGCAGGCCAATGCTCGCCGCGTAGGGCACGGCCACATAAGGCGGCATGTTCGGCTGGCGCGAGCCGGTGAGCTTGGTGGCGATCGAGGCGATCGACGGATAGCGGCCAGCGGTGTCGGCCCCGCTGGCGCCGCCGCGGCTGGTGAGCATCCAATGCCCGCCGGCAAAGTGATCGCCCGTGTCGTGGTGCAGCGAGCGGACGATCGAAAACTTGTCGGCCACCTTGGCCTGACGCGGAAACAGCTCGCTGATCTCGATGCCCGGCACATTGGTCGGAATCGGCTGCCAGAGGCCGCGGTATTCCGCCGGGGCTTCGGGCTTCATATCGTACAGGTCCATGTGGCTCGGACCGCCATCGAGCCAGATGAGAATGACCGAGGTGTCTTTGCGCGTGGCGCCTTGGGCGGCGGCGGCATCGCGTGCACGCAGCACGTCGGCCAGCCCGACCGAGGCCATGCCGGCCACACCCATCTGAACAAAGCTGCGGCGGCTCATGCCATCGCAATAGCGGCGCGAGTTGGGCGAAGCGGCTTCGATGCGGAACATGACCGACCTCCTCGAATGCGAGTGTGGCTTTAGCGGGCGTGTTTCAGGAAGGTTGTGGTTGATGCGCAGCGACTGCCAGCCGGCAACGCATCGGCGAGCGTTTATCTGATGGGATTCTAGACAGGTGGGTAGGGGGATGTCAACGGTGCGCTGAGTTGGTCGAGGTCAAACGGGCGTACTCTGGCGAAATTCAAGTCTGCGCCCGATTCGCCCGATAATCTGTCGCGCGTTCTGCAACAGGAGCCACTATGTCTACCATCGGCGGCATTGGTTCGTCGGCCGCGGCGCTGACGTCGCTGTTGTCGTCGGCGGGCATTGGCACGTCGGCGAGCGCCGCCGCCAGTCAGGCTGCCGCCTCGCCCGCCAGTCCGAGCGGTTTGGCCGCCGCGCTCCAGCGCGACATCGACTATGCCTTCAAGAACGGCAAGTCGCTCGACGACATTGCTCGCTGGTTGAATCAACGGATTTCGGCCACGTTGCGCAATCACGGCATCGGCGACGATCAGCGGCAGGCGATTCTCGACCAGTTGCACCAGATTTTCGCCGAAGACGGCAGCAAGGCCGACGTGCGGCAATCGGTCGATCTCTATATGCAACAGGTGGCGGGCGATTTCGACCCCGTGGGAGCCAGCACCATGACCTTGGCAAACTCGCCGGCGCCATCGCTGGGGCAGACGGTCGATTTCACCGCCTGAGCCTGGCGAGCCACTGGGTCAGGTCGGGCGGCAGGGGCGCGGTGAACCGTAGCCGCTCGCCGCTGATGGGATGGTCTAAGCTCAATTCCGCCGCGTGCAGAGCCAACCGCGGCGCGCCGCTGGCGTCGGTCAGCGGCGCGGCGAAGAGCGGCTGGTGGTAGACCGTCTCACCGCAGAGCGGGTGCCCGGCTTCGGCCAGGTGAATGCGTATCTGGTGCGTGCGGCCCGTTTCGAGCCGGCATTCGACGAGCGTGTAGTCGCCCAGCCGTTCCAGCGGCTCGACGTGCGTGACGGCGTGCTTGCCGGTGTCGGTCAGCGTGGTGCTGCCGCGGCGGCCGTCGCCGCGATCGCGCACCAGCCGGCTCTCGAACGTCTGTTCGGCCACGTCACCCCGCGCGACCGCCAGATAGCGCCGCCCGGTCGTATGGCGGCGGAACTGTTCGACCAACTGTTGCTCGGCCTGGCGCGTGCGGGCGAAGACCATCAGCCCGCTCGTGTCGCGGTCGAGCCGGTGTACCGGCCTGACGGGCGGCAGCTTGCCGCCGGATGCCGCGCGCCGCCGCTGCCCATGGCTGGCTTTTTTGGCGATGATCTGCGGCAACAGGTCTTGCAAGGTCGGTTGAATTTGCTTGCGGCGCG
The DNA here is from genome assembly GCA_036379195.1 of Pirellulales bacterium. Classification (GTDB taxonomy): domain Bacteria; phylum Planctomycetota; class Planctomycetia; order Pirellulales; family JAICIG01; genus JAICLL01. Next base: position 2,975 of record DASVHB010000759.1, on the reverse strand, counting down.
GCGACCAATGCCGCTCTTCGGCATGCCGGACCGACGTCAGCCTGGCGGGCTTTTCGACCACCACGAGGTGGTGATCGAGATAGCGGACGCGCACGTCGTCGGCTCGTGCCGGCGGCGCGGTCGGATTGTCCAGCAGCTTGACGACTTCGGTGCCGCGCAGCCGCCGCCCGGCGTCGAGGCAGAGGTTGCCATCGACGAGCACTTGCCGCGAACGGATCAGCCGGCGGACCTCCGACCACGATCGATCGGGCACATGCCGGCGCAGAAACGCGGCCAGCGTCTGCTGGGCGTCGGCATAGCTGGCACGGAAGTTTTTGAACGCGGGAGGCGGCAAATTTATTCGTGATTTACAGTGCCCTATCTTAACAGATCGGCCCACAGCGAGCTGATTAACCAGACCCCCCCGCCCACGAAGACCGTGCCCCACAAACCCACGAACAGCCAGAGCATCACACGTAGTTCCCAGTCAGCCGCCTCTTCGTCTGAGTTACGCTTTTTCATAACGATATTCTATCACGAACTGCCCGCCACACCGGCGAATCGATGGGCGTTCGAGGGCGAATCGCGCAAGGGTTTACTTAATGATGCTACAGCGGGGAAGGCATTTACGAAGCTCCGTTACGCCAACATCGGTTACGCGGGTGCCTTCGAGGTTTAGCTGTTCCAACTGGGCTAAACGCCGCAACTGCTTGAGACCCGCGTCGGTCACGCAAGTCCCCCGCAGATCGATAGTTTTCAAGGTGGTGAGCGGCTCGATCAAGGCCATCTGTCGATCGGTGATGCGCGAATTGGCGAGATGGAGGGCGATGAAATAGCAGGCTGGATCATCGCTGAAGCCATCGCCCGGAATGAGTTCACCCGGCTGCAGGAAATGCGCATCTACCGTGCCGCCAAGTTCCCTGAAGGCATTGAGTCTTGCAAAGCGACGCAGATAAGCCTGCTTTCTCGCGGCCAGCCACGCCAAAGGCAAGCTCGCTAGCAAAATTGCCACGAGGATCGCTCGGATACTGAACTGAAGTCTCTTGGGCATTCCGTTTCCTTCCTATCCGTGTTTCCTCTATGTTTCATCCGTGGCTAACCATTACTAGGCATTCGGTTGGGCCACGGAGGAAACACCGATCAAACACGGATGATGGGTTTTCGGCTACTCGACAGGCGTTCGGGGTGGTGCTTATAATATCGAATCTTATATCGAAAGGGACGCCGATGCACGACCGACAACCAGCGCCGCCGCTGTTTACTCAAGTCGATATTTCGCCAGGTGCGCTGAGCAGTGTGCCGCCGGGCACGATTGAAGAAGAACAAACCCGCCTGCTGCGCGAGATTCTCACCGCCCAAGACCGCCAAAACGAGCTTTTGGAAGAGCTGGTCAACCAGCTCAGCGGCCCGCAAAAGCAGCGAAATCAGGAGTTGGGCCAGTGGAAATCGGCCAACCCTCACCTGGCCCAAAGCTGCCGGCACGCCGCCGAGACGCTCAGCCGCGTCCAGACCGAATTTCTCAACTCCCTGACCCAAGAGGTCAATGAAAACGCCGAAGTGCTCTGCGACGGCGATTTCATGCTCAATGAATTCGTCGACCGCTACGGACCACGGCTGGCTCATCTCAATGGCGTGCTGCAGGTGCTGGCGCAGTTGAGCTCCACACCGCAGGCGCATGCCCCCACGCCGTGATCGCCGAGCTGGTGCAGGTTGTCACGCGCGACGGCTTGCGGCTCCACGGCGCGTTGCACCTGCCCGCCGAAGCCGCGGACGATCGGTCTGAAGTGTTGCTTCTGCTGCACGGGGCCGGCGGCAACTTTTATAGCTCGGGGCTTTTTACAGGGCTGATTGCGCGGCTGGTCAAAGACGGTCTGACCGTGCTGGCCGTGAACACTCGCGGCCACGACGCCGTGAGCACCGCCGGCACTCGCAAATACTTTGGGGCCGCCTTTGAACTGGTCGACGATTGCCGGCACGATGTGGCGGCCTGGGTCGAGTTTCTCGCCGGGCGAGGCTACCCGCAGATCGCGCTGGCCGGCCACAGCCTGGGCGCAGTGAAGGCGATTTATTGCCTGGCGAATGAGCCACCCGCGCCAGTGCGGCGGTTGATCGCCATCTCGCCACCACGACTGTCTTATTCGCGGTTCGCAAATAGCCCCGAGGCCGAAACCTTCTTGCGCGAATTCGCCGTGGCCGAGGCTCACCTGCGCGAAGGTCGCAGCGAGACGATCATGGCCGTCCAATTCCCCTTGCCTTATCTGGTGTCGGCGGCGGGCTATCTGGACAAGTACGGGCCGGAGGAACGCTACAACCTGCTGAGATTTGTCGATCGAGTAAGCTGCCCGATGCTGTTTACCTTCGGCGCCATCGAGCTGCGGCGCGGCTCGGCATTCGCCGAGTTGCCCGAAGAGCTGAACGCTCGGGCGCGCGGCGATCTGCGGGTAGTCACCGTGCCTGGGGCCGATCACTTCTACAGCTTTGGCTTGGGCGAGCTGGCTACGCAAATGGTAGCCTGGCTGCGCGGCCCGGCCAGCGGATCCCCGCCAGACGATCGAAGCACATCGGGATAAGGAGACGACATGGCAACCGTCGAAAGAGCCGCATTGGGCGTTCCAGAAATCTGGCGTTGGCGCAAGAAGGGCCTGACCGCCTATTCACTCGGCGCCGACGGCAAATACGCCGAAAGTGAGTTCAGCTTGAACCTACCGATGTTGCGGGTCATAGACCTGGAGCCGTTTCTCGAGTTCGAGGTTGCTGCTAATGAAACGGCCTGGATCCGCACGTTCCGCGCATGGGTGCGCGAGCGGTTTCCGACGATCTGAGGCGAATGCCCGTTCGCTACCGCTTGTGCCGAATCGCACCGCCGCCGGACGAGTAGTTTCCGGCGGCGGCGCGATGGCCAGAGAGTTCAAGGGGGTTGCTCGCGGGACTCCTTACCGACAATCCATTACGAGAAGCCCATGTAGGTCAGGCTTTCCAGCCTGACGCCCATCGCC
>DASVHB010000758.1:0-5116 GCA_036379195.1 Pirellulales bacterium | reverse complement strand
GATTCCTCAGCGCACACTAACCCGAAGCGCAAGCGAGGACGCGCACCGAAGCGCAAGCGAGGACGCGCACCGAGCTTGCCTCGCTGGCGCTTCGGGTTGGTATGACAGCACCGTCGTTCGGGCAGCCCGGGGCTGATGAATTATCCGGGCTCGGTATCCGATAGCAACGGCAGTGTTTGATTCTGTACCGAATTCTACCGGGCGAGGTTGTTGGCTTTGCCGTGGCCTGCGATTTGCTCCGCTTGCCCAAGTCGGAATCCCGGTTTTGGCAGCGCAACGCGACAAAAGCATCTTACGCGGCAAGCCGAGGGCCTTGGTCCAGCATTATTTATCGGAGGCATTGTCATGGGGGGCACTGTCAGGATCGCAGTATCGAAGTCGCAACCAACCACCACCGCTCGCCGGCCGCGCCATCGGCGGGGCAAGGCGGTCGGTTGCCGGCATGGCTTCTCGCATCCGCTGATTGTCGAATTGCTCGAAGAACGAATGGCGCTGAACGGCAGCCCGATGGCCAATCTCGCCGCGTCCTCGGCGGCACAAGCCCCGACGAATGCTCCGGCGCCTGCGGTGCAAACCGGGGGCGGCACCGCGGGTGCGAGGTCGGCAGGCGGCGAAGCGCCGCCCATCAGCGCCAGCAACACCCCGGCCGTGTTGCTCTTCAATCCGCATCAGCCCGCCGGCGATTTGCCCGCCGACGTGACTTCGGGCAATGGACCTCCGTTGCAGCAGGGCGCGCCGCCGCGGTTCTCGTACAATCTGGAAACCAATATCACCGGCGAAGGCGACGGCGCCGCCAACGAACCGTTGATTGCGCCATCGCACTCGGGCATGGTGACGCCCAATGGCGTGGCCACCAGTGAAACCGTGCGTGGCTTGCCCTTTGATGTCAACCAACAGGCCGCCACGCCGGCGGGGATACCGCGGTTCTCGTTTGGCCCGCAGACGTCGCCTCGCAGCCCGTTGGAAAACCGCGACTTGCCTGGCCTGCGCCCAGGCACGTCACCGTCGCCGAACAATCGGACCAACCCCACGCAACCGCCCGAATCGGCGCCTGGCACCCAGCCCGTGATTCCGCCGGCAAACCAAGGCGCACAGCAAACCGGCGACAGCGAGCGGATGATCGCCGCGGCCCAGGCGGCCGTGGAGAGCGGCGTGGAGAGCGAACCGCCGATCGGCGTTGCACGACATGCGTTGGCGTTCGACCTGGTGGCCGCCGAATTGGCCGCGGTGATGCCTTTGAATCAAGACGCTCGGTCAGTCGGGGAATCAACCGCCGATTCAGCCGGCTTGGCTTCAGCGGCTGCTGGAACGGCGGCGCGGTCGGACGAGCTCGCAGCGGCACACGATGAGACGCCATCGGCCGAAGGGGCCCTGATCAGCGGCGCCATGCTCACCGCGGCGCGGGGACCGCGACAAGATCATTGGCCGCTCGATTCCATTCGCCGAGTTTTTCAATGGGGCGGTCCGCCCGGCTAGCCAGAGCGCCGCAATGCGGCAACCGCCGTGCCGCCTTCGATGCGGTGGTGTCGCAATGTTGAGTAGGTCGTCCACACCAACCCGAAGCATAAGCGAGGAAGTGTCGGATTCTGGCCTCGCTTACGCTTCGGGTTGGTATCTTCTCGCTCCGACCAACTCAACTTTGCGGCACCACCTTCGATGTCTCGCCGTTGACCGCCCAGGTGCGGCGCGGTTTAATCAGCGTTGACCCGCTCGGACGACCGTTGCGACTCAACGGCGGCGAGGTCATCGAGCCGTTGGATAGCGGCGCGCCGATCTGACGACCGTCGGCTGGCGCCCTCGGATTAATGTTTAATTGGCCGGTTGTTCCCAGCTTCGCCCGTCAATCAGCACTTCGGCCACCAGATCGTTGGGCAAAGCGCGGCGCACATCGGCCACGATCTGCCGCCGGGTGGCGGCCTTGGGCAGCAGGCGCAGTTGCATTACCCAGTCGCTCGGCCGACTGACGAAGTCGGAAGTGGAGGGCGCCATCGACGGCATATCGTGTGAGTCGCCGGCCACTCCCGCCATGGCGCCGGCGCCCACCGCGGCCGCCAGCGCCCGCGGCGGCTCGCCCTTCAGTAAATGCTCCAGCGATTCTTCGTCGTACCAGCGGACCCCGTCGTTGGCCTTTTGGCAGCGGTCGAGCCAGCGGCGGATGGCCCGACCCAGGGCCTTGAAGTCGCGGGGCGTCAGCGCCTGCCGGGGGAAAATATCAAAATCGGTAGCCATCGGGCAGCCTCACACGAATATCATCATTCAGATCGTTGCAGATGAGCGGCAATTGAGCCACTACTTTAGATTAGCAGTTTCATAAAAAACTACCAGTGCCCGTGTGCATGTCGGTCCGCCATTCACGGAACGGCACGGAGTCCGTTCCCTACAGACGTCGGTCGAAGGCACGACCCGTTCTGCTATTTCCACTCTCCACTCTTCACTTTCCACTCGTCACCACAAATCCCGGCGCCACCAGAGACGCCCCTTCAGCACGAATAATCTCCAATTGGCGCAGCGTACCCAACAACGCGTGCACGCGCACCGGATCCAGCTCTTTCAAATACGGCAACGCCGAATCGAGCAGTGGCGATATGGCGGGACGCGCAGCGAGCGACACATGCTTGGAAGTCTCGTTGCTTCCCTCGACGTCTTCCAGAATCTGCTCCAGGAAGTTCTTGGGCTCGGGCACGACCCGCAACTCATATGCGCCGGCCTTGAGCTTGCCCTGCTCAGCCGCGAACGCCACCGCGTCGTCCAGTGTGCCGAGCTTGTCGACCAGGCCCAAGTCGAGCGCCTGCCGTCCCGTGTACACTCGCCCGCCAGCCAGCTCGTCGATCGGTTTCTTCAGCTTGCCGCCACGCCCCTCGGTCACATGGTTTTTGAAGACACCATAGATCTCATCCATCCAGCCCTGCATGTGCTTGCGCTGTTCGGGCGTAAAGACCTGCATCGAGCTGAGGATCGACGCGTTCGTGCCGCGCTGATAGCCCTTCCACTTGATGCCCAGCTTGTTCCACAGGTTCGTGGTGGCCAGCTTGCCGCCGACGACGCCGATCGAGCCGGTAATCGTAGACTCATCGGCAAAGATCGTCTCGGCGCCACAGCTCACATAGTAGCCGCCGCTGGCCGCCACGCTGCCCATCGACACCACCAGCGGCTTCTTGGCCTTTACGCGCTGGGCGGCGCTCAGAATGATCTCGCTGGCCGTGGCCGAGCCGCCGGGCGAATCGACGCGCAGCACCACCGCCTTGATCGTGTCGTCGGCCGCCGCCTCGTCGAGCGCCTTGCGCAGCGGCGTGCTGGCCGCCACCGAGGTTCGCGGCCCGAACAGGTCGATCTCGACATCGCCCAGCGTGATCGCTCCGTCGACATAGACGATCGCCACCGAGTCTTTGTGCGTTTTCTTCTTTTTGGCGCCGCCCAAGATTTCGGCCCACAAGTTCAGCACCGCGAACGGCGAAGAAAGATCGAGTTCGAGCTGCTTGCTCTTGCCGTACTTGTGGTCGAATTTCACCTGCTCGCCAAAACGCCGCTTCAGCTCGGCCTCGAAATCTTCTTTCTGCTCGACGGCATCGATCAGGCCCAGCTCTTTGGCGCGGCGCGCCGAATAGGGCCCACCATCGACCCAACCGCGCACGCGCTCGGCGTCTACTTTCCGGCCCGAGGCGATCAGCTTAAGCTGCGTCTCGAAGGTGCTGTCGAGCAGCCAGTTCTGCATTTCCTCCGACTGCGGGCTAGGGCCGTCGCGCATGAACATCTCGGCCGCGCTTTTGTAGTCGCCGCAGGTCAAAAAGTCGGGCTGCACGCCCAGCTTGTCAAGCAGCCCGCGCAGATAGGGCGATTCGCCATACAGGCCGGTCAGCCAAAGGTCGCCGGTGGGCACCAGGCTCAGCCGCGTCGAGCCCGACAACAAGGCGTAGCTCGACATCGAAAGCTCGTCGGCATGGGCATGGACTTCTTTGCCCTTGTCGCGCAGTCGGGCGATCACCTGCCGCAACTCTTCGATCTGCGAAGTCGAAAGCCCCGAGCCGTCGAGCGACAGCACCACGGCTTTGATCGCATCATCGTCGCCGGCCTTTTTCAACCGGGCGACCAGGTCTTTCAGCGCGACGGTATGTTCGGTGGCTGACAGAATGCTCGACTCGCCCGGCGATTCGGTGATCGCCCCTGTCAGGCGAAACACGGCGACCACCGCTTTGGAATCGGCGTTCTTCGGTTCCGACTTTTTGTCGTCGGCGCGAACGAGCGAAGTGGCCAGGCCGCTCAGCAAAACAACGGCGGCGAGAAGGCGGAGACGGCAGATCATCGAGAGCACTCCGGGGATGGCGGTAAATCGGCGATCGCCTCGCGAGCAATGAGGCGGCGATCACCGCCAATATGCGGCGATCACCGCCAATATATCGAGCCGCCGAACCGGATGCCAACCGGTTTGGCGACAGGGCGACCAACGTGGCGGCGAAGTAGCCACGGGCGGAGCGGGGGATGAGGGGCGAGAGGTGAGGGGCGGGAGGGTAAACGTCAAAGGAGATCGCTGCCGGTTGAGCGCCGGCAGGCGGTGATTGCGTTCGCCGTATCCGCCTGATCTTAAGTGCCTGTCGGAGAACCGGCGGGAAGGCGAGACGCCAGCACCACAACGCCGGTTCTCGAATAGGCTCTAAGGAACCGATTCGCCGCGCTGTCACTCGCCCCCCGCCTCCCGCCACTCGCCACTTCCCGATCCCGGCACGCTTTGTGCTCTCTCAGGCTGGCCACGCGGGGCACTGGAACCAAACTATCGTTTCTAATTGTTGGGGAATCCAACCATGATCAATGCACAGGAAGTCCGGGGACAATGGGACAAGCTCCGCGGCAAGGTCAAAGAAAAATGGGGCCAACTTACGGATGACGACTTGATGATCGTCGGCGGCAATGTCGACGAATTGATCGGCCGGATCCACGAAAAGACCGGCGTGGCGCGGGAGCAGATCGAGCACTTCATCGCCGAACTGGCGTCGCGCAGCTCCACAACCTTGAACCAGGCGCGCGAAGCGGCCATGCACTTTGCCGAAGACGCCAGCGGGCGGATGCGCGAGGGGGCGCAGCGCATGCGGGCCGGTTATGAGCAGATGAGCGACCAAATGCA
>DASVHB010000757.1:0-3868 GCA_036379195.1 Pirellulales bacterium | reverse complement strand
GCGGATCACGCTGGTAGGTGCGTCTGGCAGGCCGGGCACGGCGGATTTGGCGATGTGGATGTGCAAAACCATCGAGTGACGACTACGATAGATGCATAACGCCGGTCCCCGAAAGCGCGGTTTCAAGGAGATGATGCCCGATGAAACATTGCCTGTGGTTGACAGCGGTGATCTCGCTCGCCATGCCGTCGTTTGCAACGGCCGACGATTCGGCCGCGGACACGCTGGGCGTGATGTACTGGACCGACCGGACGACCGGCATCTACCGCGCCGCACGCGATGGCAGCGAAATCCAACTCGTCGTGCCGCGGACCATCATCGATTCGATCGCCGTCGATGCCGAGGGCGACCGGCTCTATTGGACGCACATCACCAGCCGCGGGCTGAAGGACGTCGAGCTATGGCAAAGCAAGCTCGACGGCAGCATGCCCGTCCGCCTGGCCGATGGTCTGAACTGGACCGGAGACGTGGTCTTCGACCCGGTCGACAAAAAGGTGTATGTCTCCAGTCTCGGCGACGGCAAGATCATCTGCTTCAACGCCGATGGCTCCGGGCGGCATGACTTTCTGACCGGCCTGCCGCCGCCCTCGCGATTGTTCGTCGACGTCGAAAAACGCAAACTGTATTGGGCCAGCAACAGCCTGCCGCGGCTCGATCGCGTCAACCTCGACGGCACGCAGCGCGAGGCGGCGCTGACCGACCTGCCCGGCGTCGCGTTTGGGTTTCGCATCGACCCCGTCGAGCAAATGGTTTACTGGACTTATCCGGGCGGCGCACTTTATCGCGCGAAGCTCGACGGCAGCCAGCGGCAGAAACTCGCCGGCGGCCTCAACCAGCCAGACGGACTGGCCATCGACGTCGACAACCGCAAGCTTTATTGGGCCGAGAAGGGCAAAATCAGCCAGTCGAATCTCGACGGCAGCACCATCGAAGTGCTCGTCAGCGGCAAATCGGACCTTTACAGCTCGTTGGAAATTTTGCCGCCGAAAGAGTGAGCGGTTTAGCGGCGACAGCTCACTTCTTAGAGCCTACCCTGTAACCGGCGGGCGGGAGGGACGCCCGCATCATAACGCCGATTCTCAGATAGGCTCTTAACCCGCATTGCGCACCCGTTCACGCCCAACCTGAAGCGCAAGCGAGGATCGCCATTGAACTTGCCTCGCTTGCGCGTCGGGTTAGTGTGGGGCGCGCTGTTCGCCGGTTCCGGGGGAACGTGCGCGATGCGGGTCAAATCGGCGCCGCGGCCGCGACCAGCTCGCCCTCAGTTTCCGACGAGCCGGACACGTTCAACCGCTCGACGAATGAGCAACCGACGCGAAACTGCGCTTCGGCGCTTTCGCCCACCGCCACGATGTGGGCCACCCGGGCGATCATGTAGCGCACATTCGGGCCCTTGCCCAGTTGCACGACCAGGGTTTGCGAGTCCGGCGGCTCGGCGCACAAGAACGAGATGCCACCGGCCGAAAGATCGTGGCAGCGCACTTCGCTAAAGGCGTCGTCGTCGGGCAGCTCGCCGCCGCCGTCGTAGGGCGCCACGCGCTGCAGCTCGGTAAACGGCAGCCGCACGCCCCCATGATCTTGCTCGATGGGTACGATCTGCCGGCCATCGTGGGCCAACGCGCAGTTGCGCCCGCGCTCTTTGGCCGCATAGAGTGCTTCGTCGGCGCGCTCGATCAAATCGGCTGGTTCGTCGTTTTCGACCGCGGGCGCCACACCCACGCTCACGGTGACCAACAGCGACTGACCGTCGTACTCGAAGCGTTGCGCCGCCACCATCGCGCGGATCCGCTCGGCCACCTTCATGGCCTCGCGCATCTTGGTGCCGGGCAAGACCACGGCGAACTCTTCGCCACCGAACCGCGCCGGCAGGTCCATTTGCCGCAGCGTGCTGGAAATGACCTGCGCGGCGAGCTTCAGCACGGCGTCGCCCGCCGGGTGACCGAAATTGTCGTTGAACTGTTTGAAGTGGTCGAGATCGAGCATGATCAGCGCCAGCGGCATCTGGTGCCGTCGCCACTGATCGAACCTGCGCTGCAGGTCTTCGTTGAAACTGCGGCGATTGGGCAGTCCGGTGAGCGTATCGGTGCGGGCTTCGGCCACCAGTTCCTCGACCTGCTGGCGCTGATGCTGAATTTCGGCCCGCGCGCTGGCCAGGTCGGCTTGCAGGCGTTGGTTGGCCACCAAGATGCGCGCGGCGGCGGCGAGCACCATTTCGGGATCGCCGCCCGCCACGCCGCGCAGCTCATCGCTGATCTCTTCGATGCGATACGAGTGCAGGCCGATGTCGCCTTCGACGCGGGTGGCGAGGTTATCGAGCCAGCGGCGGCGCTGTTCGTGCTCGTTCGGTTTTGTGGCGGCGGGTTTGGCTGTCTCGCGAGGCTTCGGCGCTTCGGCCTGGGGGGCCGGCGGCGGCGCCGACAGCGGCGCCGAAAGCGGCGACGGTTCGGTGGGCCTGAGGCGCATCAAAATCAGATAGAGCAAGACGCCGGCCAACGACAGATTTACCGCGCCGCCCAAGACAAGCCAAAACATCATCCGCCTCCGCGCCGAAACCGTTCGAAGTACAGTAAAACATAAATCGCGGTTTCTGCGAACGAGGTAAAACGGACGAAGTTTTTCGGGTTTTATCGCTCAGCTTCGTCGCGGTTCCGGATGTAACGAACGCGCCGACTATGCGGGGTACCGTCTAGGGCGAAGGCGGGTCGATGCCAAAATCGGCGATGGTTAACAAACTGGCGAAGGCATAGCCGCGCGAGGCGAAGGCGGCGCCGCCCCCTTCGAGCCGATCGATGATGGCGATCACCCGCGCCACCACCAGGCCGAACGCCTCGGCCCGCTCAATGGCCAGCAGCGACGAGCCACCGGTGGTGACCACGTCTTCCACAATCGCCACGCGATCGCCGGGCTGCACCGGGCCTTCAATGTAGCGTTCGGTGCCATGCCCTTTGGGTTCTTTGCGCACCATGAAGCCGGCCAGCGGCAGGCCGCGTACTCCGGCCATCGTCACCACGGCCGCCGTGATGGGATCGGCGCCGATGGACATGCCGCCCACCGCCCGGGGCATGTCGTGGCCCAGCAGATCGAGAATGCCCTCGCCAACGAGCCGCGCGCCGGTGGCGTCTAGCGTCACTTGTTTGCCGTCGAGGTAGTATTTGGCCTTCTTGCCCGAGGCCAGCGTGAAATCGCCAAACCGCAAGGCCCGCTCGCGGACCAATTGTTTAAGAAGTTGCGAGTCGTACATATCGTCGCTTGCCGCGGCGGCAAACGTCCACGCCAGGTTTGCTCGTCAAAACGGCGATGATAGCAGCGATGTCCGGCCGAGACTAGCCGCGCGACGGGAGGAAGGTGGTGTCTTAACAGCGTGTTGCCGCCCCCACCAACCCGAAGCGCAAGCGAGGAAACAGCGGGTTTCGCCTCGCTTGCGCTTCGGGTTGAGGAAACAGCGGGTTTCGCCTCGCGTGCGCTTCGGGTTAATGTTTCGCCGCCCGTCAGGCACGCACTGTTCGGACACTACCGGCGGGAGCGCGCACCGCTCTGTACCGGCGCAGGGCTCTCTACCGACGCATGGCGAGAACCTAAAAAAAAGCCCGGCGCGAAGCGGACTTCGCGCCGGGCATGGCATTCGTTGCTGGAGAACTCACCGGCCAGCCGGGCTGTGGCCCAGACGGCTCAGACCATGTCCTTGAGGTTCTTGAGGGCGGTGACGCGCACTTTCGTCGAGGCGGGCTTGGCCGGGTAATCGCGAAACTGACCCGGATTGAAAGGATCGGGCGCATTCTTGCGCGCCGGCTTGGCGGGCACTTGCTTGCGCGAAATCTTCACCAAGCCAGGACTCTGGAACATGCCGACACCCTTCTTGCCGATCGCC
>DASVHB010000756.1:0-2752 GCA_036379195.1 Pirellulales bacterium | reverse complement strand
GCCGACGTCGACGTCGTTTGCTTCACCGGCAGCTACGAAGTGGGCTCGCACATCCGCCAGGTGGCCGCCGACCACGAGCACAAGACCTGCGCGTTGGAAATGGGATCGAAAAGCGCGGTCATTGTCTGCGAAGACGCCGCACTGGAGCTGGCCGTCAACGCCGCCCTGCTCAGCGCGTTCAAAACCACCGGCCAGCGGTGCGTCTCGGCAGGGCGGGTGCTGGTGCATCGGCGGCTGCTCGACCGGTTCTCCGAGCAATTCGTGGCCCGGGCCAGGCAAATACGCTTCGCCGATCCGTTCACCAAGGGCGTCTTTGCCGGGCCGCTCATCAATCAACGGGCGGTCGAAAAGGTGACCTACTACAACGACCTCGCCAGGCAAGAGGGCGCCACCGTGCTGCTCGACGGCGGACGCCTGCACGACGGCCCGTTGGCCGCCGGGTATTTCATGTCGCCATTTGTTTATCAGCAGGGGCATGCCCCCGGCAAGCGGACGGTGCGCGAAGAAGTGTTCGGCCCGCACCTGGCGATCGTGCCGTTCGATGACGACGACGAAGCCATCGCCATCTACAACGACACACCCTATGGCCTATCGATGGCGGTCATCACCGAAGACTACCGCCGCTGGAGGTTGTATCGCGACGAGTGCGACTATGGCATGGGCTATGTCAACCTGCCGTGCATTGGGGCCGAGGTGCACCTGCCCTTCGGCGGCGTCAAGCGCAGCGGCAATGGGCAGCCCTCGGCAGCGGCGCTGGTCGATGCGGTCACGCACCGAGTGTCGTTCACCGTGAACCACCAGCGCGGCATCACCATGGCCCAAGGCATGAGCGCCATCGTGCCGGAAACGCAGTAACAGCAAAAACCGAAATTGCCCATGGTGTCAACTGTGAACGGTTCACAGTTGAATGTTGCAAAGGGTTGCAACTGGCAACGGTTGCCAGTTGAATCGCACGACGGCTGCCATGACTCAGACGAATTCCGCACTCCGAACTCCGCACTCCGCATTCGGAGACGCGCCGCATCAGGTGACCGCCCTGCCCGGTCCCAACGCCGCGGCTTGGATCGCCCGCGATGCGGCGGTCATGTCGCCTTCCTACACTCGCGGCTATCCGCTGGTGGCGGCACGGGGTTGGGGCTGCGTGCTGGAAGACGTCGATGGCAACCGGTTTCTCGATTTCACCGCCGGCATTGCGGTGAACGCCACCGGCCACTCCCATCCGGAAGTCGTGGCGGCCATCGCCGATCAGGCGTCGAAGCTGATTCACATGTCGGGCACCGATTTTTACTATGCCCCCGAAATCGAGCTGGCCGAGTTGCTGGCCCGGCTGGCGCCCGGCGCCGAGCCAAAGCGGGTGTTCTTTGCCAACAGCGGGGCCGAGACCATCGAAGCGGCGCTGAAGCTGGCCCGGCATCACACCGGCCGCCAGCGAGTGATCTCCTGCTATGGAGCGTTTCACGGGCGTACGTATGGCGCCATGTCGCTGGGCGGCTCGAAGGCGCTGCACCAGCATGGCTTTGGTCCGCTGCTGTCGGGCGTGCATCGCATTCATTTCGATTGTGGCCGGACGGAGCTGGACGAATTGTTTTCGACCGTTTGCCCGCCCGACGAAGTAGCCGCCATCTTTGTCGAGCCGGTACAAGGCGAAGGCGGCTACCGCGTGCCTGGGCCGGGGTTTTTGCCTATGCTGCGGCAGGTGTGCGATCAGCACGGCATCTTGCTGGTGGCCGACGAAGTGCAGTCGGGCATGGGGCGGACCGGCAGAATGTTCGCCGTCGAGCATTTTGCCGTCGTGCCCGACATGGTTTGTTTGGCCAAAGGCATCGCCAGCGGTTTGCCGCTGGGCGCGCTCATCACTCGGGCGAGCATCATGGATTGGCCTCCTGGCAGCCACGCTTCGACGTTTGGCGGCAACCCGGTGAGCTGCCGCGCGGCGCTGGCCACGTTTGAGCTGATCGAGCGCGAGTATCTGGCCAACGCCGTCGCGCGAGGCGCAGAGTTGAGCGCCGGGCTGCGGCGTCTGGCGGAAGAAGACGCCGCGGATGATCGAGGCGCGATCCGCCTGGCGAATCCACGCGGTTTGGGGTTGATGCAGGCCATCGACGTCGTCGATGCGCAAGGTTCACCCGACGCCCAGCAGCGCAACATCCTGATCGACGCGGCGTTCCACCGCGGTTTGTTGTTGTTGGGCTGCGGCCAGGCGGGCATTCGCTTCTGCCCGCCGCTGTGCGTCACGCGCGAGCAAATTGCGACGGCGTTGCGGCTTCTGGAGGAAACGTTGGGGCGGCTGACCGGTGATGGTGATCAGAACGGCTGATGTCGGTCTCGACGTCTGTAGGGAACGCCCTCCGTGGCGTTCCGCAGCAGGCGAAACTACCTCAATTCGCAGTTCACGGAACGCCACGGAGGCAATCCCTACAGACGTCTTGCGGTGGAATTAGTTTAACTTGATGCGTATGGGGACTTGCTGCGCTCGGCCCACCCTACCACTGTCGCACCCGGTTTCGCAGCCTCAGCCCGATTTCTTGGCCGATTTCTTTTTGGCGGCGGGTTTGGCCTTGGCGCGTTTGGGCGCGGCCTTGGTCGCGGGGGCGGCGGCGCGCTTGGCGGCTTTGCCGCGTCGGCCTGCCGGCTTCGCCGGGCCGCGGGCGGCGCGCTCGGCCAATAGCTCGACCGCCTGCGCCAACGTCAACTCTTCGGGCGTAACCCCCTTGGGCAGCGATGCATTGGTCGTGCCGTCGGCCACATACAA
>DASVHB010000755.1:0-13398 GCA_036379195.1 Pirellulales bacterium | reverse complement strand
TCCGCGAAAGTAGCGCTACTTTCGCGGAGCGAAAGGCGACAGTCGTAGGGTGGGCACCGCCCACCACAGTTCTGCCGATCCGTCGCTCACGGTGGGCGGTGCCCACCCTACGAATACGCTTTCCTTAACCGTCTACCGAGGTAATGTTTGCCAGGGTCAATGTCTGATTGCCCACATTCAATTCGGGGCTGCCGTTCTTGATGCTCACGCTGCTCACCGCGCCCGAAACCTGGCTGCCGTCGGCCGCCAGACCTTCGACTTGCCGGCCAATCAGGTTGCTGGCGGTGGCCAGGCTTTGACCGAGCGCGACTGAGCCGAGTGTGCTCGTGAGATCGGACGTCGCCTGAATGTTTCGGATTTCGCTGATCTGCTGCATGATCTGATCGCTGTTGGTCGGATTCATCGGATCCTGGTTTTGCAACTCGGTGATCAGCATCTGCAAAAAGTCGTCGGGCGTGATGCCCGCCAGCCCGCTGTCGGTCGATGTGGATGAGTCGGCTCCGCTTGTCCCGCTGGTACCGCTTGCCGTTGGATCGGTGCTCGGGTCGGTACTGGGGTCGGAGCTGCCAGTCATGCCCGCGAGCGCGGCGGCGCTGGGCATGTTCGTGTTGCCGGGCAAGCTCGCGAAGGCGCTGGAGAACGGGTCGGAACCGATGGTTGCGGCGGACATAGGAGTGGTGAGTGGTGAGTGGTCAGTGGTAAGTCGATTGTCGCCTTTCGCTCTGCGAAAGTAGCGATACTTCCGCGGAGGAAACCTAAATCACTACGTTGAGCGCCCCGTTTCCAAGATTCGCCGGCGTCCAGGTTCGATCGACCGCGTCGACCGAACCGACTGGCGCAATCGTGTTGCGCGCGGAAGCCGACCGCCGCGAAAAGCTTTCGTTGTCGCTGTTGCCCTGCGGCGTCTGCGGCATGTTGCCGGAACGCTGGTCCATGAGTTCCACATCGAACCGCTCGATGCGAATATCCTGTTGCGCCAACCGATCGCGTAAATCAGGCAGGTTGTCGAGCAGCAGTTGCTGGGCCGTGCTCGACTCGGCCTGAATGTGCGCCGTCAGCGCGCCTTGCTTAACGCTGATCTGTACTTGCAGCGACCCAAGATCGGGCGGACTGAGCCTCAGCCGCACCAGCCCGCCCTGGTCGCCGGCGGCCTGAAACGCGCGGGCCACCCGCTGCACGAACCGCACACGATCGACGGCTCCAGTGCCGCCCGCGGCGTTGTCGCCGGACGTTTGGCTGAATTGCGCCGCGAACGGCGAGGTCATGCCGGCGGCCTGATTGGTGGCAGGCGGCACCGCAGGGGGCGCGTTTTGCGGTGTCGGCGGTGGCGTGTCATTCGGCGAAACGCTATTGGTGGCCGCGGGCAAAGCAGCCGCCTTGGGATCGGCGACGGGCGCGGGTGCGACGGGGGCGACCGCCGCGGCATTCACGATCTGCTGTGTGGCACTGGCGCTGGTCGCCGCCGCCGCCGCTGACGACAGCGTGTCGGCCGAATTGGCAGATTTATTGTCGGACGACGGCTTGTTCGATGTCTTTGGCGAGGCCGCGGTGGCCGATGCCGCCTGAGCCTGAGCGGCCGCCGCCGCCGCCGACGGCGAAGCGCCCTGCGCGGTGGCCGACGGTGGCGCCTGGGGTTGAGCCGTCTTGGCGTCGCTGGCAACCAACTGTGCAGTCGCCTTTACGGTTGCCGCCGCTTGCACTGCTTTGTCCGTGGCCGCTGGAGTCGCTTTGCTGTCCGCCGACTTTGCGGCTTGAGCGGCCGCATTCGCGGCTTTGGCGACTTCGGCTGAGGCATCGGCGGCTGAGGCAGCTTGCGACGCCGCATCGGTCGTTTTGGCTGCCTGAGCGGCGGTCGACGAACCGGTTTCTACCGGCGACGCGCTCGTGGCCGCCGAAGAAAGCGACTTTGCTTCGTTCGCCTTGGCGCTGGCCTTGTCGGCGGCGGCGCTTTTCTCGGGATTGCTCTTCGCACTCACAGTGGTTGCGGCAGTATCTTTCTTCTTGGGCGAATCATCGACGACTGGCTTCGCAGCCTGCACGGTTGCAGCGGCCGCCGCCGCGGCCGCCGCTACTCCATCGCTGGCTTGCGCTGTGTCGGCATCGTCGTCTTTCTTCGCGGCTTTGTTGTCGCCCTTGTCTTTACCGCGGGTTTTGCTTCCCGCTGAAGTCTTATCGGCCTTTTTGTCTCCGTTGGAAGCCGTCGTCGCAGACGATGACGATGTGCCATCCGACGGCGCATCATCATCCGACGATCGGTCTTTTGGGGAAGCCGTATCCGCTTGGGAGGAATCTCCGGTGGGCGATGGGGGTGCGCTGGACGCGTTGGCCGTGGTCGCTGGCGAGTGGTCGTGCTGGTCCGCCGAGCTTTGATTGCCACCGGAACCTTGTCGCTGGTGATGGACGGGCGGTGAAGGCGGATCGGCCTCTGTCACCTGCAGCGGCTGGGCGGGGGGCGCCTGAGCCTGGATCAATAAGTCGCTAAACGACTGCGCTGCCTGCCGCGCGCCGCTGATCGGCGGCGCCGCGGTGTCAAACAAACCTCGACCGCTGGTGGTATCCAAAGGAATCGTGAACATCGGCTGGCTTTCTAGGGTCCGTTGGGCGCCACGGGCGCGGCTACCTGGTCGGGTTGGTCGATCGTTTTTTGAGTCTCGTCGATGAGCTTGGTCTCGGGCACGCCCTCGCGAATCAACTTCAGCACCTCGGCCAGCGTTTTTGCCTCTTCATCGGTTTTGAATTCGCCGATGATCTTGGCCCGCTTGGCGGTCGGCATGAGCGAGAACAGCATTACCACGTCGTTCACTTCACCGTCTTTCACCATCCGCAGAATCTGATCTTTGGCCTGCTTGGGCTTCATGTTTTCGAGAATCAGCCGGGCGGTCTCGCGATTGTTGGCGAGCACGCCGTCGCGCAGTTCGTCGAGCTGCGTGCGAAAGGCGGTCTTGATACGTTCATATCGGTCTTTTTCTTCAATAAGTTTGTTATATTCTGCTTTCACGACGGCGACGTTCTCGCCGAGCGCCTGCTCGCGCAGCTCGATATCGCGGCTCTTCAGTGCGCGCGCGCGCGCCATTGCCTCCAGCGAAACTTCTTCGCTGGTTTGCGGCGTCGCCCCCTCGGTCGGGCCCGGCGCAAGCAGCTCGATGCCGTTGGCGGCCGCCACCACGCGCAGCACCGTCGGCTCGTCGAGCTTGCCGCGCGAGTAGAGAAAACCCAGCAGCAGCGCCTCGGCGGCCACGGTGGCCACGCACAAGGCGGCGACGAGGGCCGCGACAACACCCATCAGGCGTCCGATCATTCGAGCATCTCCGCGGCGTAACGGCGGCTGGCAATTTCGTCGAGTTCTTTGCGCGCTTTGGATTCTTCTTCAGCGTTGTGGCGCTCGCGCTGGGTCTCGCGCAGCAGTTCCAGCGAGCGCACCTCGCGGTCGGCGGCCACCAGCGCCTGCCGCCGCTTCTCGATTTCGGCGGCCACCGTGGCCTGTTGCCCCTCGAGTTGCGCTTTCTCGACGCGCAACACGACATCGTAACGAGTGGCGTCGAGCAGGCGATCGACGTTGACCGCGCCGGGCGCGACGACCTGCGACCGCTGCGCCCCGCGCAACAACTCGTCGATCTCGTCGCGGCGAAGCTGCAATTCGTCGCTCAGCCGCAGCGCCTCGGCAAGTTGCGCGCGGCGTTCGTCGCGCAGCGCCTCGCGCAGCTTCAAGAGCGTCGCCAAACGAAATTGAAAGCGGGCCATTTGCGTATTCGTCGGTCGGTGTTTAATTCAAGGGCGACTTTAGGATGGGTTCGTTGCTCGCTCTACCGCTCGACGCCGCAGTTGCAGCAGCGCCTCGCGTGTCTGCTCGGGCGTCGAGCAGTCGTCAATGGCTTGCCGCAAAAACTGCTGCATTGGTTCCCAGGTTTCCAAAGCCAAATCGACCGCCCGGTTGCTGCCGCGGCGATACGCGCCGATTGAAATCAGGTCTTCGTGGTCGCGGTGCGCGCCGAGCAGCTCGCGCACCAGCGTGGCCGCCTCGCGCTGCTCGGCCGGCACAATATCGTGCATCAATCGGCTCAGGCTGCCCAAAATGTCGATCGCCGGGTAATGGCCGCGACTGGCCAGCTTGCGCGACAGCCAGGTATGGCCGTCGAGCAGGCCTCGCACGGCATCGCCGATGGGTTCTTGCGGGTCGTCCGATTCGACCAGCACCGAGTAAAAGGCGGTGATGCTGCCCCGTGGACCGCGTCCCGCCCGTTCGACCAACCGCGGCAGCATGGCGAACACCGAGGGCGGAAAGCCGCGCGTGGTGGGCGGCTCGCCGGCCGCCAGGCCGATCTCGCGCTGGGCCAGGGCGAAACGGGTGAGCGAATCCATTACCAGCAGCACGTCGAGGCCGCGATCGCGGAAGAACTCGGCCACCGCCGTGGCCACAAACGCCGCCCGCACCCGCAGCAGCGCCGGCTCGTCGCTGGTGGCGACCACCACCACGCTTTTGGCCAATCCCTCCGGCCCCAGGTCGCGCTCGATAAAGTCATTGACTTCGCGTCCGCGTTCGCCGATGAGCGCGATCACGTTCACGTCGGCCGACGTATAGCGCGACATCATGCCCAAGGTGACGCTTTTGCCCACGCCCGAACCGGCGAAGATTCCCATCCGCTGGCCCTTGCCGCAGGTCAGTAGCCCGTCAATCGCCCGGATGCCGGTGGCCAAAGGGGTGTCGATCCGCGGACGTTCGACCGGCGAAGGCGGACGGCGGTCCAGCGCGGTACGCTCGGCAAGCACGGGTTCGGGCAGGCCGTCGATGGTGCGTCCGCGGGCGTCGATCACGCGGCCCAGCAGTTCGGGGCCCACGCGCAGCCAGCCTTTGGTGCGCATCAGCCGCGCGCGGTTGCCGCGACGCACTCCTTGCAATTCGCCAAACGGATACGCCAGCGTCAAATCGTCGCGAAAGCCAATCACCTCGGCGGCGAGCGGCTCGCCCTGCTGCCGATCAATTTCGATCAGCGCTCCGACCGGCGCCGGGAAGCCCGCCACCGCCACCGTCAAGCCGGTAATGCGCGCCACGCTGCCTTCGATGGCCGAGGGGACGAGCGTGGCGAGCTGTTCGGTATACATGCGCTATCCAAGTTCTTGTTCGATTCGGGCAAGCTGAGCTTCAAACTGCTGATCGATTGCCCCAAACTCAGTCTCCACTCGGCAGCCGCCGCGTGTGATGCGCGGATCGGCCACAACCTCCGTGGGCGACAGCCGCGTGGCCTCGCTGACCACGCGTTCGATTTGCCGGCCCAGGGCGGCATGGTCGTCGGGATTGAGCAGCAGCCGCACGCGCCCGCCGCCGCCGGCCAGTTCCAGCGCCTCGCGGACCAGTTGCGCGGTGATCTCGGGTTGTCGCGCCAGTTCACGGCGGCAAATCCGACTGGCGATGGCGGTCGCCAGATGGACCGCCTGCCGCTCCCAGTGAGCTAACCAGCCTTGTTTTGAGATTTGAATTTCGGAGACTGCCGCGCGCAGCGCAGGCAACACGGTCTCAAGTTGCGCGGCCAGCTTGCGATCGAGCATCTCGTCGATCGCTTTCTGGGCAAGTTGTCGACCTTCGGCCTCGGCCGCCTGGCGGACGGCCACCGCGTCGCGGGCCGCCTGCGCCACAATCTGATTCGCCTTGCCGCGCACCTTCTCGAGATACGCATCGGCCTCGACCGACAAATCGTCGAAGTTGAACGCGACGCCACGCGCGCCCTGCTGCGATGCTTTGATGACGGTCGACATTAGCGGTTTGCGCCGACGAGCATCGGCGTCTGCGTGGGTAGATCAATGCGTCCTTCGAGCACCATCGAGTGCGCGATCCGAGCCAATTCGGCCTGGGCCTCTTCGACATCGCTCAGGCGGGTCGGCCCGAGGCGTTCGATCATGCGCCGCACTTTGCGGGCTTCGGCCGGCTGCAATTGTGAGAGCACGCGATCGACCAAGGCGGGGCCGGCCCCGGCCAAGGCCAGCCGCGCCACTTCGGGTTCGGCGGCCGCGAGCACGGCGGCCAAGGCTTCGTCGTCGAGCCGCTGCAAGTCTTCAAACCGCAGCGATGGAGAACGAAGGCGGCCCGCCAGGCGACGATCGTGCGCGGCCAGATTCGCCAAGATCGCTCGTCGCACGCTCGGGGCGGCGGCTTCCAACATGCGGGCAACGCTCGCCAGCCCGGCGTCGCGGCGGCGCTCGACCTGTGTTTGTTCGAGCAGGCGAGATTCCAGGCCACGCTCGACCTCGCGCAAGATATCGGGATCGGTCTGGTCGAGACTCATCAAGCGACGAATTACGTCGGCTTGCAGCTCACCTTCGAGCGTCGCCAGCAGCGAGGCCGCGCGCTCGTCGGGCAGATGCGACACGACCAAGGCGATGGTCTGCGGATGCTCGCCCGAGAGCACGGGCGAGATCGTGTCGCTTTGCGCCTCGTGCAAAAAGCGAAAAGGCGCCGGCGACGTGCCAGCCGTCTTCGCGGCGTACCCTTCCAACGACAACCGCCGGGCCAGCCCGGCGTCGAGTTCGACGCCGCGGGGAAGCGTGGAGGCCGGTCGCGAAGCGGCCAAAACCGCTGGCCGCGAACGGACAAATTCGCCGATCACTCGTTGCTGTTCGTGCTGATCGATCTCGTCCAATTCGACCATCATCCGGCGCACGCGGGCCGCGTCTTCCGCGGGAAGCTGATCGAGCACGCGGTCGGCCGCGGGACCATCGAGGCTGGCCACCAGGATGGCCGCCCGCCGCAGGTTGTGGTCAGGATCAATCCTCTGAGTCGCCATTTTTTTCTACTCTTCACTCAACTCGCGTTGCCAATCCAAGTTCGCAAAATGTTGGCCGCCATGTCGGGATCTTCGCGCACCAAATCAGCCAACTCGTCGCGCAACGACTGCCCCTGGCCAGTCCACCGCTTCAGGCGGCTGGGCGTCTTCTCCTCGGTCTCTTCAGTCGATGCCACGGCCGGCTGCTCGGGTTCGGGCGGCGGAAGCGGCAAATCGGGCAGGGCCGCCGGCCCCGGTCCCGAACGCACCATCGACCGCAGCATCATCAGGCTGACGAGGCCCAAGCCGATCATGCCCGCCGTGCTCCAGTTCTCCGCTAGCCAACCGGCGGCCAATTGGGTCATCGCCGGCTCGGCGATCTCACCCATCGGCACCTGCTGAAACGTTTTCACGGTGATGAGCGGCCGCGTGTCGCTGGTCAGGTCGAATTGCGGGATCACGGCGGAAACAATGTCTTTGATCTTCGTCGTCTCGGCCTCTTCGATCTTGGCCAGGTCTTTTTTGTCGATCGGCGGGGGTGTCGAGCCGGGCGGCGCGGGGTTTTGCTCGCGCCAGACCTGTTCGAGGTAACTGCTAGGCACGGCGATGGCCACGGTTACTTGCGTGGGAATCAGTCCCGCACGCTCGGTGGTCGTCAAATCGGTCGAAACGTCGCTCTGCTCGGTGTGCGAGGTGCGCTCTTTGTCGGTGTGCGAGCTTTTGTTGGACTGGGCCAACTGCGCGGGTGAATTGGCGCGAGGTTGCTGTGCCTGAAAGCCGGGCTGACCGTTGGGACCACCGCTATCGCTGGCATTCGTTTCGTTCTCGTCGCTGATAGTGATCGGCACCGGCTTAGGATCGACCTTGCGCTTCTGCTCGCTGTGGCGAAGCTCGGGGTCGATTTCGACGTTCGCCGTCACGATCACGCCCGGCACAAATGAAAGCGCTTGGCGGACCTTCGATTCGAACTCTTCCTGATAGTGTTTCCGGTGACTGACATAGGGATCGTCGAGCACGTCGGGGGCGCCGTCGCCGCCGTTGGCGTTGTATGCCCGCCCCAGGTTGGTATCGATGATCGTGACGCGCTCGGGCGCCAGGCCGGGGATGGCGCGGGCCACCAGATACCGAATGGCCGGAATCTGCGCCGGCGCCAACGGCGCCGAGCCCAGCGGCTTGACACTCACCGAGGCCGTGGTGTTCAACGCCGGCCGCAGGCCGCCCTTCTTGTCGATTGCATAAATGACCGCCGCCTTCTCGATGCCCTTCATCTCTTTGATGATCTTGGAGAGTTGCTGTTCCAAGGCCACCTTCATCATCATTTCTTGCTGCTGCCGGCTGGTGAACGGGCCGGGCTTATTGACGGCATTGGCCAGATACGAGCCAAATTCGGCTGGCATCGCCTCGGCGTCGGCCAACGCGCCCAGGTATTTGGCTTTTTGGCCGCGCGGCACGCGAATGCGGTTGCCCTCGACCTCGAAATTGCTCAGCCCGGCTTTGCCAAAGGCGGCCTGCATGGCCGTCAACTCCTCGGAAGAAAAGCTGTGGCCATCGAGCAGGTAGGCGCTGCCGCCCGAGACCTGGTGCGTGAACAGATAGCCCGCGCTCACCAAAATCAACACCAGCAGCAGCCCGGTGGTGATCCGCGCCGCCGGCGTCATCGAGCCAAACAGCTCGGCAACCTGCCCGTATGCCTTGTTCAAAAAGTCCATCGTTTACACCCGGATGTTTTGCACTTCTTGGTAGGCCGAGACGAGCTTGTTGCGGACCTGCATCATCATGCGAAACGCCAGGTCGGCCTTTTGCACGGCGGTGAACACCTCGGCGGGGCTGACATCGCCGCCGGTGGCCAGGTGCTCGACCGCGCGGTTGGCGTCTTGCTGCATCGAATTGACCTGGTCGATCGAGTTGAGCAAGAAGTTCTTGAACGATCCGCCGTCGGCCCGCGCGCCGCTCGCCGAACCGGCCCCCGCGGCAAGCGACTGCGCACTGTGCGACTGCACCGTGTTTGACTGCAGCATGTTTGACTGCGCCATGCTTGATGGGGCGGTCGGCGGCAGGTGGAGGCTATTGATTGCGGACACGGCTCACTCCTCGTTCAAACTGCTAACTTCCTGTAGGTCAGGCTAGTGCCTCACCACTCTTCGACTTCGGGTTGGCGGAAGGCGTAGGCGTAGGGTGGGCATTGCCCACCATGATCCACGGTGGGCAATGCCCACCCTACAAAGGCTCGTCCTCGCTTGCGCTTCGGGTTAGTGGGGCTGATGAATAATCCGCTAGGCCAGGATGCGAAGCGTCTGCTGCACCATTTCCTTGGTGGCGTCGATCACGCCCAGGTTCGCCTCGTAAGCCCGGGTGGTCTCGAGCGCGTCGGTGAATTCGCTCATCAGGTTGATGTTCGGATAGGCGACGTAACCGGCGTGGGGGCCGTCTTTCATGGCGTCGGGGTGTCCGGGCTGGTATTTCCAGCGCGGCTCGACATCGGCCATCTGCACCGAGCCGATTTTTACGCCCGCCGCGCCATACGGTCCGCGCACCGTGTCGTCGGTTTCAAAAATGGTGTAGCGCGGCTGGTAGGCTTGCGGCTCGCCCGCCTCGTTGTGCGTCGTCGAGAGGTTGGCGATGTTGTTAGCGATGCCGGTCAGGCGCACGCGCTGAGCCATCAACGCGCTGGTGCTGATGTCGAGAGCTGAAAGCATAGTACTATGCGCGTTCGCTGATCGCGGCTCCCAGGAGTTGCAATTGGTTGTTCATCATGGTCATGGCCAGGTCGTGCTGCATTTGGTTTTTGGCGATTTCCATGATCTGTTGTTCGAGGCCCACATTCGCGTCGTCGTGGCGGACGATGCTTTCCAGGCTATCGCGGACCGAGCTGAAGGGATTGAGCTGGGCGGTGGGCGAGCCGAGCGATCGCACCTTGCCGTGGTCACGGGCGTTGATCGCCTCGCGCAGGTTGGCTTCGAACTTTTCCGTCGAAAGATCGCGCGTGCGGTAGCCCGGTGTATCGAGATTCGCCAGATTGCCCGCCAGAATCTGGTGACGGGTCTGGGCGAAGTTGACCACCTGCTCAAGAACAGGAATGGTGCTTGAGTTGAACAGGTCGGCGATCATGGTGGGAGCTTCCGTGCTCGTTGGTCGCGGCGATTTTGGCGAGTGTTTTTGGTAAAGCAAGGGCGATGCCAAGTCCGATAATCACGCCACCGCCGAGATCAGTTCGGCGCGCCCCCTGCACGTAAGCCGTTGGCGTTACAGGCGTTCGCGTCTGTATTGGGGCCAAGCAGGGATGCGCTGGCTTATCCGATTCGCTATCGTCGCCTCCCGCAAACCGGCAATTTTTGCCGATCGCGCCGCGCAGATTTTGCCGCACGCCGCCCGCAACCCACAGTCTTGTATGGCTGCGCTCTGAAAATAGTTGCCGCCCGGCACGGCGCGCGTTAGGCTTACACCATGCGGTTTGGGCATTGCTTTTGCTCACCGACCGTCTCGCCTTTCCGGGCGAGCTGTCGCCCCAGAGAGAAGGGGCTAAACGACCGTTCGAAAAGGAGATCGCTACGATGCAGAAGTCGGCGTTGAACAAGTACAAGACGATGTTGATCGAAATTCGCAACCGGCTGTCGGGCGAGGTGTCGCGGCTGATCGAGGCCGTGCCCGAAAAGGCCGGAGCCGCCGGCGACCTGTCGCATGTGCCCACGCACAATGCCGATCGTGAAAGCGAGGACATCGACAACGAGATGTCGCTCATTCACAACGAAGAGGCCATTCTGGCCGATGTGCAGGGCGCCCTGGAGCGCATCGAAGACGGCGAATATGGCGCCTGCACCGAGTGCGGCGGCAAGATCGCCGAGGCCCGGCTCGAAGCGTTGCCCTACACCCCTTACTGCATCGACTGCGCCACCAAGGTGGCCCCCGTGTGGTAAGCGGCAATTCGGTCCGATCGGTGTGGTAAGTTCGCTGGCACTGAGGGCGGTTGCGCGTTACCATAATGTCCGCAAAACGGGCATGGACGCAAACCGCAAACAAGGAGTGCCGCGATGTGGAAAACACTGACCAATCGCTCTGCCGCGTGGTTGTTGGCCGGGCTTTGCTTGGGACTGCTGGTGCGGGGTGCATGGCCCGAGAGTCCGGTGTTGGCCATGGCCACCGATAGCGACGAATTCGGCGCGATCGCCACCGGCCCGCTCGACGATTCGCTGGAAGGATTTTTCTACCTCGATTTCACGACCGGCGAATTGAGAGGCACGGCGCTGAGCCCAATCACCCGCAAGTTCTTTGCAAACTTCCGGGCCAATGTGGCGCGAGACCTGGGTATCGACCTGCGACGCAACCCAAGATTTTTGCTCACCACCGGCTCCGCGATGTTTCGTCCCGCGGCTGGTCCCGTGCAGCCGGCCAACGCCATTGTGTATGTTTATGAGTTAACCAGCGGAAAAGTGGCGGCCTACGCGGTGCCTTGGTCGCAGGCCCAGGCCACCACCGGCGCGCCGATTCGCAACGCGGCGTTGAAGCTGCTCGATGTGAAACAACTGCGTGCGCCCGAACCGCCCGAAGAATGAACGCGGCATGCAAATCATTGTGAACGGCTCGCCCCGCGAGGCGCCTGCTAAGATCACCGTCGCGGCGCTGTTGGCCGAGTTGGCCGTCGAGCCGCGGTATGTGGCCGTCGAAGTCAACCAAGAGTTGGTGCCCCGCGCGCGCCACCGCGATTGGCCGCTGGCCGAGGGAGACCGCCTGGAAGTCGTCACATTGGTTGGCGGAGGATAGGGTGGCCCGCGAACGAGAGGAACGCGGGCGGTAGCCCGCTCAACCTAGACCCCTGAACCCTGAACCCCTCTTATGAGCATCCAGCCTGCCACTTTATTACCGGCCGCCGAGCCCTTCCGGTTAGGCAATCACACCTTCGCCAGCCGCCTGATTGTGGGCACCGGCAAATACGCCGACTACGCCGTGATGGCCGAATCGCTCGAAGCGTCGGGCGCCGAGTGCATTACCGTGGCCGTGCGCCGCGAGCGGCTGATCGACTCGCAGGGACGCAATCTGCTCGACTTCATCGACACCAGCCGCTATGTGCTGCTGCCCAACACTGCCGGCTGCTTCACGGCCGACGACGCCGTGCGCGTGGCCCGGCTGGGCCGCGACCTGTTGCAGGGTTTGGAAAACCCCGGGGCCGACTGGGTGAAGCTGGAAGTGCTGGGCGACAAAAAGACGTTGTTGCCCGATCCCGTGGCCACACTCGCCGCCACCGAAAATCTGGTGGCCGACGGTTTTCAGGTGCTTTGCTACACCACCGACGACCCGATTACTGCCCGCCGCTTGAAAGAAGCCGGCGCCACCAGCGTGATGCCCGCCGGCAGTCCGATTGGCTCGGGGCAGGGCATTCTGAACCCCAACAACATTCGCATTTGTTTGGAGTATCTGAAGGACGACGATCCAGACTATCCGGTGATCGTCGACGCCGGCGTGGGCACGGCCAGCGACGTGACGATCGCCATGGAACTGGGCGTCGATGGCGTGCTCTTGAACACCGGCATCGCGCACGCGGCCGACCCCGTGCGCATGGCGCGGGCCATGAAGCTGGCCACCGAATCTGGGCGGTTGGCCTATCTTTCGGGCCGCATTCCCAAGCGTCTCTACGCCACCGCCAGCAGCCCCGAAGAAGGCACGATCGCCCCCCTCCGCCCGCGGTGAACTGTTATGGGCGGGGTTTGCGATTCGCCACAGGCGGCCGGATGCACAAGCCGATCACGATGAGCACGATGCCCACCGCGGCGACGATGGCCACGATGCTCAGGGAGTGGTAATAGTTGCTCTCGAAAGCCTGATAGAGCTCCATTCCCTGGGCGAGTTCTGGCTCGGCGATGTCCTTGCGATAGCGGTCCCACTCGGCCAGCAAAGTCTCGGGAGTCAGATGCTCGATGTACTCGCGGTTCAGCTCGCGGTAGTTGTCTTTGAGCGTAATCGGCTCGGGCATGCCGGACCAAAGAAAGAGCCACATCAACAGCGATCCGGCGATGATCACCAAACCCAAAAAAACCAGCCCCTGACGCAAGCCCCAGCCCGGTCGGCTGCCGCCGCCGGCACTCGCCCCCGCGGCGGCTGAGGCGGGCGGCGCGGCACGCTCCAGCGACGCCAGGCCACGCAAGGTCGGCACGGCGTGCTCTGCCCCACATTGGCAACGCACCGGCAAGCCCGATTGGTTGGCGTCGACTTCGATCTTCTTGCCGCACTGGCATGGCAGCAGATAACTGGTTTTCATATTCCCCAAAGGCAAAGTATTCAATCGGGCACGGCCGATCCGCGATTGGCCCACCACGGCAAGGTAATGCCGCCGTCGATCGCCAACGATGAACCGGTCATGTAGTCGCTGGCCGGATCGCACAGAAACACGACGCCGCGGGCGATTTCGTCGGGCCGGCCCATGCGCTTCCACGGCAGCTTCGCGCCGCCTCGCTCGATGGCTTCCTCGCTGGCGAATTTTCGCTCGCCGGGTGTGTCGATCCAGCCCGGATGCACCATGTTCACACGAATGCGATGATCGACCAACTCAATGGCGGCGGTGCGGGCCATCTGGTCAATGGCTGCTTTCGACATGTTGTAGGCCATGGCGCGCGGCACCGCCACATGGGCGTGGGGCGAGCTGATGACGACG